>JBLIEY010000107.1:0-9553 GCA_047633475.1 Sulfurimonas sp. | reverse complement strand
TGGAAAAAAGATCCAAAAGTAAATCCTAAAACAGCTATTTTACTCGCACAAACAATTAAGAACTACTATAGGTCTAGAGGATTTTTTCATACTCTTGTTACCCAGAGTGAAAAGAATGGTTCTATAGAAATATCTATTACTGAAAAAAGCTTTATTCAAGTGCTTGATATTAAAACATTATCAAAGATTGATCTTGATTCAACGATTCCTTTTAAAATAGGGCAAATCTTTGATGCTCAAAAGTTTGATCAGAGTAAAAAAGATATAAAACTCCTTTATGCCAATAAAGGTTATTGCAATACAGAAATTGAAGCCAAAGCATGGATTGACATAGAAACAAATAGTGCTTACTTGGTTTATGATATAACACCAAATAAGTTATGCTATTTTGACAGCATAAAAATATCTCCTCCTAAAGATATTGACGCAGATATTATCAAATCACTTTTATATATTAAAGAAGAAAAGCCATTTTCACCATACTTAATCGCTCAAAGCTATAAAAGTCTTTATGGACATGACGGGATTAGTAAAGCTATCATTGATACCCAAACTCAAGATGCAAATAAATCAACAGTAAATGTAACAGTTACTCAAAATGAAAAACCCATTAGACTACAAGTTGGTCTTGGAGCTAGTAGTGATGAGGGAATGATGTACTCACTGGAAGTAAAACATAGAAATCTATTTGGAAATTTAAAAACACTAAGCGCTAGTACACGTATAACAGATATAAAAAAAACAATAAAAAGTGACTTTAGCATGCCAATTAAAAATCGAAACTCTATTGGTGTAGAGATTGGATATGAAGATGAAAGCTTTACAGGTTTTAAAGAAGAGAGAGTTTTAGGAAGTATTACTCTTAAGCAAAGAGAGATAAATTATGTATCCCAAGAAGCTATACTGCTGGACAATACCATTACATATGATAGCCAAGATCAAGACTCGTACCCAGAGGGACAACTATTTGTACTCTCTCCTCAATTTAAATTCTCTTACGACACAAGAGATAATATACTAAATCCAACAAAAGGCTACCAATTAAGCTTAGAAGTGATGGGCTCAATTCTATCTGAGATATCGGATGCAACTTACTATAAATATAATCTATCTGGCACCTACATCCTTCCTGTTTTACCCTCTGTTTTAGCTTTAAAAATGGACTTCGGAGCACTAAAAGTTTATAATGGTGACGTACCTGCTTCATACCGTTTTTATGCAGGAGGTATGAACAGTAATCGTGCCTATACATACCGTGAACTTGGACCGACCAATGATGATGGTGACCCTGAAGGATCAAACTCTATCTTAGAAATGACATTAGAATATAGATTTCCTATATATGGAAAATTTAGAGGAGTACTATTTAATGACAACACCTTTTTAGGTGACACTTCTTATCCTGATGATTATAGAGGCTACTCTAGTGCAGGTTTCGGCTTGCGTTATCTTACACCGATAGGACCAATAGCAATAGACGTAGGGTTTGCAATAGATAATCCTCTCGATCAGTACGCTATACATTTTCATATTGGAGAACTTTTTTGATAAAAGAAATATATCTTGCTATTAGATTTATCATTCTTCTTCTCATCACTACGCTAGTTGTAGTTGTAGCATTAGCATCTAGGCCAGAAATGCTTCAATACCTTGGAGTAAAATTTATAAAAGAAAATGGAGTTTCATTTAGTAAAATCGATGGTTCACTACTTGATGGAATTACAATTCATGATATAAACTACAAAGATTCCATTCTTATCAAAACACTTCAAGTAAAATATAATCTAGCAATGCTTTTAAAGCCCAAACCACTCATAAGAGAAATCAAAATCGACGAATTAACTCTGATTTCTAACAAACTTCCTTCAAGTGAACAAAGCCATAGCAACTTATATATCTTGCCATTTAGTATCTCAAAACTGCAAATGAACAAAACACGAGTTGTTTTTAATGATGAAAATATTCTTTTTAATCTTGAAGCTTCAAAAATAAATTATAACTCTGAAATAAATGCAAAAGAAATTGATATAGAACTCTCAACTGCTTATGCTAATGCAAAGATTAAAGGCAAAGTAAAATCAAACCACCTATACGCAGATACTTTAATATCAACAGATGCATCTCTTCACAATAAATATCTTAGTTTCTTAGAATCTTTTCCTAATACATTCAATCTAAATCTTGATGCAAGCCTGCAAAATATAATCATCAAAAGTAGTTTTAACGACTTAAGCCTTAGCTCGGACAAGAATGTAAGCTTTAATGAGATTGATGTTAATCTTACTTATTCTATACAGAACAACTACTTTTCACTTGACACAATTTACTCATTATCCTACGAGAACTTTGCTTCAAAAATACAACAAAGAGCTATTTTTACAACTGAGGGTAATTATTCTACTGACTTAAATGCCAGCATTATAAAGAAACCTTTTGAATTACCGTTTAATAATATATCAGCAGAAATTTCTGGTAATACAAAGAACATGATTGCAAACATAGATGCTGGTTCACTACAGTTTGATTTATTATCAAAAGGTTATAAACAGTATCATATAAAAGCAAAGAGCGAAAGATTAGAACTCTCTTTTATTCCTAATCTTCCTGAAGTGCTCAAAAAAGATGTAATAATTCTCACAGCAGATGCTATGCTAGATGTTTCTGAATTTTCTCTCATAGGAGAGTTTGATTCACAAGGGTTATATTCTACTATTAAAGGAGATTTTGAACTTAATGCCAAGGCTAGACTTTTTAATATAACACTCTTTCCAAAAGAAAATTCAGAGTTATTTAAACCATACAAAATGGAGCTCTTCTCTCCTTTAAAATTAACTTATCGAGATAGTGACGTACAAAGTATCTTCAATATTGACGCAAATATGCTAAAACTTACACTATTTAAAAAAGAAACAGCACTAAGTGGTTTTGGCACTTTTGGCTCTGCTAATTTTACTACAGAAGGCACTCTCGCTGGTGACAAAGAAGCAAATATTAAGTTTTCTGCAAAAATAACTTCAATAAATGAGTTTATTTCTAAATTCAAATCAATACCACAAGATGACAAAATCTTTATTGATGGAAATGTTGATATTAATGCAACTCTGTCACTCTCTCAAAAAATTAAACTAGAAACTAGCATTAATATACCATGGTACATTATCAAAACAGATACAAAAACTAGTTATATGGGAGAGGATTTACATATTCAGTCTACCCTCCAAGATAATGAGATAACAATTAATAAATACAGTCTTGATGTACTAAGTCATCACGTATATTCCAAAAAACCATCTAAAATAGCCTTTGACACAAATGCAACACTACTACTTAAAGAGTTTTGGATATATGATAACCTGCTTTTAACCGGCTCAATAAATCCTACACAGATGCAAGGCAATCTAAATCTGCATAGTGACAACTTTGTATATAATGGTCCAGAGGGTAATATAACTGCAAAAACAGATTTAAAAATGAATTTTGAGAGTGATGGATCGCAGAATATTGAAGGTAGTATTACACTTCTTGATGGAATCATTACATACGAATCGCAAACAGATCATAGTTTATCTGATGACATAATTATTATCCAAGACATAAAAGAGCAAAAAGAATCAAAACGTTCTATAAGTATATACCTAGATGCACTAAAGCCCGTTGTATATAAGACTAAGGAGATTGATGTCCATGTCATTCCCAACATTGTTATTTGGCAAAAACCAAATACACCTATAAGTCTTTTAGGAAGTTTGAGTATTGAAGATGGAACTATAACAAACAACTCTAAAGTATTTGAATTTGATAAAAGTGAAATTTATTTCAGTGGATCAAACCCAATAAATCCATACATAAATCTAAATTTACACTACTATACACTTGATTATATTGACCTTGAGATATTTGTTTCTAACACATTAGCATCTCCCGTAATCATTTTATCTTCAAAAACAGCTTTGAGCCAGAATGACATAATGTCATATATATTATTTGGTGAGCCTGCAACCTCAGCTTTTGAAAGTTCAACAGATGGTAGTAGTAGCTCAACTGTAGGCTCTTTAATCTTAGCAACTGGACTAAAGCAGATATTTAATGACACAGTCGCTATAAAAATAGATACACTTAATATCTTGACAAATGAAGAAGGAACTTTAGGTTACGAGATAGGAACACGTTTTAATAAACAAATCAGAATCATATATAAGAGTGACACTGTCTCTAGTGTCATCTTACAGTACAGTCTCAGTAAGTCAATACGAATTGATGTAGATGTACAAGAAAGTGCTCAGGGAGTCAATATACTATATGTAAAGGACTTTTAGAGCTATACTAGTTATTCTCCATCATCATTAGTTGGCTTAACCGGAGTTTTGGAGCTTTTTAATTTGATACTATCATCACTAGTATATGCTTGAAGTAGTTTAATTGAAACATCACCACGAACTTTTGAAACTATTTTATAGTTTGTTTGATAAGATATAAGACCTATAATCCCAGTCTTTAAATTATTTAATGTAAAAGTTATTGTGTGCTTTAGTTTTAAGTTAGATAATATATCATCAGTAACTTTTTTTATATTCTCAAAATCATTATCTGAAGCAAACTCAAACTCTATTAAATCACTAATCAAACCATCTTTTTTGCGCGAGTAATTGTAAAAAACTTTTGTAAATACATAACTGTTTGGTATATAAGTAGTTCTACCTACATTTTTAACCTCTTTAACATTTGTATAATCTTCAATTTCATTTAGTTTTATTTTCATCAATGAAATATCTACAATATCACCTATAGTATGCTTAGTCTCAAACTGAATCATCACCCTATCACCGACTCTAATCATATTACTAAAAAATATATATACTGAAGCAACTATATTTAGTATAACTTCTCTAAGTGATATGGTTAAAGCTGCCGCAATAACACTTAAAAAAGTGATGATATACATAAAGTCATCCATGTATCTAACAACTAAGAAGATAGAGAGAAGTATAAAAAATATTATAGATAAAATCTTTTTATAATTGTTTTGATTTGCATCTTTATATGTTTTTCTTTCAATATACAGTAACGCAAATGAGAATATTTTATATATAAGATATGCCACAATAATGATTATGACTGTTGTAATATGCTTTTGAAGTTTATCTTGAGAGTAATGAAGATATCTTGATTCTAATTCATCCCTTGAGTCTAGTAAGTTTAGATGTATTTTTTCGATGTTTTCAGCATATTCATTAAAATATTTTATGTCTAACTTCGATACAGATTGTTCATTGTTTTCATATAAGTTTTTTACTATAGATGATGCCATATAAAATTTATTTTTTAAAGCTATAAACATATCTATTTTTTTATCTAATATATTAATTGAATCATTAAAAAGATAATCCCGGATAGTTACTTCTGGTATTTCATACTTAAATGATGATAACAAGCTATCAAAACTCTTATTTCTTTCATACAATAAAAGTTTAGACTTTTGAATATCCAATTTTGACCTTAATTCTACTAATGAAAATCCTTTTTTATTAGCTTGTTTAATTTCTTCTTCTATTTTTACTATATTGTTTATAGTAATATTGTAATTTCTATTATTTGAATAAACTTTTATCCATATATTTTTACTCTTCCAGATATTATTATTTGATGTATTAGAATCACTACTATCTGCATATAAAACACTAAGAAAAAATATCAGTATTAATATAACCTTATTCATACTCTAACTCCATATCTAGTTTTTTGATTTAAAAGACAGATCTTGTTTAGATACATCTACAAGAAAGCCCTGTTTTAAAAGTTCTCTACCAATTAAAAGCGGATATTTCATTGATGTTCTACAACTTAATGAGACTTCTATATTGTATATTTTCTCATAAATAATAATTGTTGTTTTTATAAAATATCTTTCTTGTGATTTACCATTTGAACTTTTCACTTCGGATATTCTAGATATTGGTTTTACTATGTATATATGGTTTGAATCATCATTACTATCTTGAGGACTGAATTTTACAAAATTATTTTCTAGTAGTGTAATCTCAGAACAATGTATGGAAGAAGTTTTGGCTCCAGTGTCTATTTTAGCTTTAATATTAGATAACCCAAATTCCGGCATATCAAATACATCAACTTTGCCTAAAATATTTTGTCCATATAAATTAAGAGTTAGTAAGATTAATAATAAATATTTCATATAGCCTCTATGTACAATTTTTTTAACACTGTTATCATACTATCAATAGACTTTACAGATGTAGTCTCATTTGTAGTGTGATAACCAATAGTAGGAATTTGCAATGTTGTACCTTGTAATTTACCTTTTGTTGCATGTATTAGTCTACCGAGTTCTGTTGTTCCTAGTGAAGCTTTTTTACCAACTTCAGAGGCCTTGTTTTTTAGATATGCATCTTTGAAGTGATATTTTATATTCTCTTGTATAGCTATATTCTTTATTCTATTTTTAAGTGATGATTTAAATACAGCATTAGCGTCACGATTTCTCAAGACTATATCAAGGTTTGCTATATCTTCAACAGTTGGATATGGACTAGTATCAAGAACGAGGAGCTCACTTGTTGAAATATCAAATCTTTTAAAGTACTCAAGTAAAAATCTCCAACTTTTACCAGCTTCTTCAGATGCAGTAAAAAAAGCAGTTCCTTTGTAGCCTATGCTGTACATATATATAATAAGTGCTACCGAAATTACATTATCTAACTGTGCAGACACAAACTCATCATTCTGAACCAACTTATCCATAAAGGCTATTGGTGTTCCAGGAAGAAGATGATCAAAGCCATCCACTTTAAAGATTATGTTATTTCTTCTCTCACATAAAAAAGCATCTTTAATAACTCCAAGTCCTAGATAACTTCCTGACCACGGTTCATAAGCTTGTACTTTTTCATCAACAAATCTAGTAGCAAAATTGTGTAGTATTTCTTCAGAATTTGATTTACCAGTAAGATCTGCCCTATTCTTTGCTATGAAAGCTGCATATTGGAATTCATTGTGTCCAGTACAAATAAGTCCATGTCTATCAGCATGAGCTGACATATAACCACTCTCTGGCATATCTCCCTTCGCTACTAATACTCCGTCATAATACTCAACACTAATCCCCATTTCTTCAAGTTCTCTTTTTACATACATAAAAAAAGAGTGTTCCGCCCCAACAACACTAGGAATACGAATAAGCTGTTTTAAACTATCATAAAACTGTATCATTTGCTACCCTTATAATTATTATTTTCACTCTATTGTTGCCTCACTATCAAAATCTATAAACTCACAATCTTCTATAGCATCTTCACAAAAATAGTGTATTTTAGTATTAGCAACTTTAAGTTTGTCAAAATTTGCAATATGAAAAATAGCGTCACCTTCTTGTATAAGGGGGATTTCTGATTTGCCTATTATTATGCCATCATAAGGAGCAATAACTTCATAAATATCATCATTCAAGGGTTCATTTATGTAGGCAATTATTTCGCCTTTTTTTACTGTATCTCCTAAAGCCTTAACCGTTCTAAGCACACCACCTTCCATAGAACGCAACCATTTACTCTCTCTTGTAATAACTGGGATTATTTTATTTTTATGAGCAGACATTTTAGGAAGCATTCCATTTGCTCGGAGAACATTAACTATACCCTTAACTCCAATTCTAATACTTTGCTCATCAAATCTTAGCGCCTCTCCTGATTCATAAAGCAATGTCGGTACACCATTCTCTTGTGCAACTGAACGTAATGAACCATCTCTAAGTGGTGAATGAAGTATTAATGGAGCTTCAAAGGCTTTTGCTAGTCTGAATGTATACTCATTATCAATATTAGTTCTAATTTGAGGAAGATTAGATTTATGGATAGATGCAGTATGTAAATCAATCCCCAAATCGCATTTTTTTACAATCTCATTGAAAAAAATATATGCTATTCTAGATGCCAAAGAACCTTTTTGTGTCCCAGGAAAATTCCTATTCAAGTCTCTTCTATCTGGTAAATAACGTGAAAGATTCATTACACCATAAATATTGACTATTGGGATTAAGATAAGAGTTCCTTTAAGGTCTCTTAGAACTTTTAACTTTCTCAGTCGTCTTATAATTTCAATACCATTTAATTCATCTCCATGAATTGCAGCACTGATAAAAACTACTGGACCATCTATTTTACCACGTATAACTCTAACTGGAAGTTGAGTTGAAGTATTGTAGAATTTTGGAAGCTCTATATTTATAGTTACATTAGTCCCTCTTAAAATTTCTGTCCCAGCTAAGAGAAATGTTTCATTAGTTGCAATGGGTTTAGCAAGTACTAATGTTGTGTAAAGTATAAATAGTAGTAGCTTCATTTTCTACTCGATTATGTCTTCATTATTGAGTTCATAAAACTCACTCTGCTCTATTATATTCTCATTGAAATGCTCTATCTTATTTTCAGCAACTTCAAGATTTTTAAACTCTGCTATATGAAAAACAGCATCCCCTTCTTGTACTAAAGGTATCTCTGATTTTCCGATAATAACCCCGTTAAAAGGAGATTTTAACTCAAATCTATTATCTCCTAAAGGCTCATCGATATATGCAATTATTTCATCTGCCACTACAGTATCACCAAGAGCTTTAATAGTTCTAAGCATTCCACTTTCACTAGATCTTATCCACTTACTACTTCTAGTAATTAGTGGTGTTTTTCTTGGTGTTTTTCTTATAACTTTTGGAAGCATCTCGTTTTCTCTTAAAACATTAACTAAGCCTTGAACACCTATTCTTATTGATGTTTCATCAAATCGCAATGCTTCTCCAGCTTCATACAACAAGATAGGAATCCCAGCTTCTTGTGCTACTGCTCGAAGTGAGCCATCTCTTAGTTCTGAGTGTAAAACCACAGATGCTCCAAAAGCTTTTGCTAATTTAAAAGTGTATTCGTTATCTATGTTAGTTCTAACTTGAGGAAGATTAGATTTATGGATAGATGCTGTATGTAAGTCTATTCCTAAATCACACTTCTTTACAATTTCATCAAAAAATATTTTAGCCACTCTACCTGCTAGAGAGCCTTTTGTGCTACCTGGAAAACTTCTGTTTAAGTCTCTTCTATCTGGTAAAT
Source organism: Sulfurimonas sp. (assembly GCA_047633475.1). GTDB lineage: Bacteria > Campylobacterota > Campylobacteria > Campylobacterales > Sulfurimonadaceae > Sulfurimonas. Next base: position 440 of record JBLIEY010000107.1, on the reverse strand, counting down.
AACGTGAAAGATTCATTAAACCATATACATTAACAACTGGAACTAGAATAACAGTGCCTTTTAGTTTTTTAAGTATGTTTAATTTTCTAAATCTTCTAATAATCTCAATACCATTAAGTTCATCACCATGAATAGCCGCACTAATAAATACAGTCGGACCACTTTTTTTACCTCGAATAACTCTAACTGGAAGTTCTGTTGGAGTATTGTAGAGCTTTGGTAACTCTATATTTATGGTTGTATTGGTTCCTTTTGAAACCTCAACACCAGCTAAAATAAATTTTTCGCTGGGCAATTTATGCTCCAATATTATCTCTTTTTAGTCTTTTTTTCTTAACACTTACATCAGATGCTGGAGTTACATTAGCTTCAATATAATCCATTATTTTTCCTGCAATATCTATGCCTGTTGATTTTTCGATGCCTTCTAATCCTGGAGA
>JBLIEY010000106.1:0-9666 GCA_047633475.1 Sulfurimonas sp. | reverse complement strand
AAACTGCATTTTTTATAATGATTCCAAATAGTAAAAGTATTCCAAGTAAACTTGGCATACAGCTAGGCTTGCCAAAAAGCAACATTCCCCATGCCGCTCCAATGAGAGATAATGGAAGCACTAAAATCATAATAAATGACATACGAATAGATTTATAAATAGCAATCAAAGCCATAATTAAAATTATGATACCTAAACCAATGGCCTTAATCATTCTTTTAAAACTATCATTAATGGTTGCTATATCTCCTGATTGTTCCATCTCGATATCATCAAGATTCGCATCTTTGAGTGCTTTTAAAGTATCATCAGTTAAGTGAGTAACTGGTCTATTGGCTCTATAACCATTTACATCTAAAGAGTAAAGCATCTTATCTCGCTCAATTTTTGCAAAAGTTAGCTTTTTCTCTAGTGATGCAACTTGGGCTAAAGGTATTTCTCCAAATGATGTTGTAATTGGTAGAAGTCTCAAAGTCTCAATATTTTTGGAGAATTTCCCTTTGAGATAAAGCCTAACATATTGAGTGTTCATAGATTCTAAGTTAGCATTAAGCCCTATTATTTCACCTTTTATAGGAAGTTGCATCGCTATTTCATATGGAGTGATTCCATAACTAAGTGCTTTATTATTATCAATATTAAGTACTATTTCTGTAAAGTCTTTGTCCCAACTTGTGGAGACTGAAGTAAGCCCATGCACTTCTTGCATCGCTTTTGCTACAAGATGTGATTTTTCTGCTAAACCTTCCAAATAAGGAGAAGTTAGACGAGTATCAACTGTTGCTTTTACACTAGAGAGTGCTGTCGCTCCAAAGTCATAAACATCATTACGTTTTATGCCCTCAAGATGAGATAACTTTTCTCTAATAATATCTTCAAGTTCCCAGATGTTCTGTTTTCTTTCAAAACGATTTACAGCATTAATAGTAATAGTTGCTTCAGCAGGTAAGTTTCCACTTCCTAGACTCAAAACCCCTACTTCACTTCCAAAAGCAACCGAACTCATCTTTACCCATTTTTGCTGATGCAACCATTCTAGAACTGGTTTGATTTTTTTCTCTGCACTATTTACGTTTTCATTGGAACTAAAAGCAATTTGGGCTTTTATGATTCCTGTATCCATTGGAGGCATTGCATCTTTACCAATAGTAGGCATTATATTTTTTAAACTAACTCCAAGTAAAAGTATTACACCTAAGGTAAGTAAAATACGGCGAGCAATTCTCCATGGACCATTTGAAAATTTTATGATGCCCACATATGGTGATACAAGTCTACCTATTGTGTTGTTGTAAAATGAATCAAATAGATTCTCAATTTTTGTTTTTTTAGTTCCATTTTTGTAAAGCCATTTTGAAAGTGAGGGAATAAAAGTGATAGATAAAAACCATGAAACAATTAGTGCAATAATAAGTGTCTCAATCAAAGGTCTGAAAATTTTCTCTGGAAATCCACCAACGAACATTAAGGGAAATAATATTGCAATTGTAGCTATTGTTCCAGCGAAGATAGGAGACAAAACTTCTTTTGTTCCATGAACAATAGCATCTTCTAGTTTCTCATGTCCTTCATTTAAGTGTCTCTCAATATTTTCAAGTACTACAACTGCATCATCGGTGAGCATCCCAAGTGCTAAAATAATTGCTGTATAAACAACAATATTTAACTCCCCGCCAGTAAGCCAAATAATTGCCATTGTAGAAAAGAAAACCATAGGAATAGAGATTCCAGCTGCAATGATTGCACGAAAATTTCCTAAAAATATCATAATAACTATAAGAGTATATATTACAGCATCTTTTAATGCTTCAAGCATATTATCATTTGCTTGTTCTATAAGATCTCTTTGCGTATCACTAATCTCAAAAAGAATATTTGGATACTGAACTTGTAGTTTTTTCATCTGCGAGCGAGCAGCTTTACTTACATCTAAAACACTCCCACCTGGAGCACGTTGAATTGCTAAAGCTATGGCATTTTTTGCATTAGCTATGTAGCCATTTGTACGTTTTTTATGTGACCAAGTTACATCTGCAATATCTCCAATTCTTACATTTGGCATAATCTGGAGTTGTTTTAGTCTTTGTACATTATCTTTTTCACCATAGATGCTAACTGTGTAAAAATCATTATTACCCTTTACAAATCCAAGTGGAATATCTTTGTTAAGAACTTGAATAGACTTGCTAAGTGTCTCAAAATTTACACCATATTTTTTAGCTTTAAATGGATCAACTTCTATATTTATAGCACTTTCATAGCCACCAAAAACCTCAACATTTCCTATCTCGCTTTGACTAAGCAAATATGGTTTTATAAAACTATCTGCAATTTTTCTAATATCTGAGAGTGTAACATTATCATTTTTGGGACTAAGGGCTATTACATCAATTGGTAATGTAAAATCTCCTGCTGTATAAATAGCTGGATTTGAACCAGATGGAAGTTTTGATTTTGCAATACTAAGAGCATTTGCAACGTCAACTGCCGCTGCATTAAGACCTTTTTCGTAACCAAATTCAGCTTTAACAATCGAGAAGTTAGCCACATTAACACTACTTATATCTGTTACAAGTCCAAGTCTTGAAATCTCTTGCTCTATAGGTTTAGAAACAGTAGATGCTGCTACTTGAGCGGTAGCTCCTGGTACTTGTGTAATAACTATAACCTGAGGAGGATTTGCATCTGGGAAAAGGTTTTTAGGAAGAGTTATAAGCCCAATAACCCCCATAATAAATAATGCCGCAATAATAGAGTAAAGCAGATAAGGTCTTTTGTAAAAAAAATCAAACATTTTTTATTCCTTTACTTGTAGCATTGAACCACTTGTAAGTTTTAGTAAAATATCTGGTTTTGCTATAACAATATTTTTTCCTTCAAGACTCTCAGCTATTACCACACCTTGCTCAGCACTTTGGACAATATGCACTTCTTCAAGCTGAGCTTGATTTTTATCTATAACAAGAACGTATGATTTTGCATCTCTGCTTAAAATCGCATCAAAAGGTAAAAGCATCGCTTTTTGCTCAAATGTGATTACATTTACTTCTACTCTATCTCCTGTTGTGAGATGTGTATCTCCTGTGTATACTTTATATTCCGAAAGTCCATGATAAGTACTTCCAAGAGCTGTGGCCTTATAACTTTTTTTCTCAAATTCTACGCCAAGGATAGGAGTGCTTGTAGGAGTTCTAACTAAAAGATAAAAACCATTTTTAGAACTAATACTAACAAGTGCTTGTCCAGGCATACCCATAGCACCTTTACTCTCGTATGTTTTCGCAATAACACCATTTACGGGAGAAGTTATTGTTGAATAAGATAGGTTGTTGTTGAGTTCTATCTCTTTTTGTTTAAGAGATGCTACTTGGGAGAAAGCATTTGCGATAAGAGTTATCTCTTTTTGAGACTCTTCTATAGATGCTCCTTTTACTTTTACAAGGTCTAATGTTCTTTGATGAGTTAGTTCAAGATTTTTCAAAGATACATTTGCAGCTATGATTTGCTCTTTTAAACTGGCAAGTCCACTCTTAATATCTGTAGTATCAAGATGCACAAGTACTTCACCTTTTTTGACACTAGTTCCACTTGATTTTATGTCTAAGATTCTAGCAGCTATTCTTGATGAGAGTTTTACATCTTTATCATTTTGAACTTCTGCTAGATAAGGCAAAGTTAGTCTGACATCTGTTAGTTTTGGACTTAAAGAAGATACAACTATAGGATATATTTTTGCTTGTGGTTGAGCTGCATCTTTTGCTCTTGCATCTTGTATTTTCTTAGTACCAGCTATACCTAAACCTACAACAACGGCTACGCCGATTATTATTTTTACATACTTATTCATTGTACTATTTCCTCAATATTATTTGCATACACAACAGCTAACTCCATCAGAGTTTGCCATTTTTGTGCCTTAACTTGGTAAAGTTTTGCTTTTGCATCTACCATATCATCTTCATATCGTAAATACTCTTCAACTATAAGACGACCACTTTTGTAGCTAACTTTTGCAATGTCAAGCAATTTTTGTTTATTTTCTATACTTTTATTTGATAATATTAAAGAGTCATCTAGTAATGACAAAGAACTTTTTAACATATCTGCTTTAGAGTTTAACTCATCACGAAGTTTTTCTAAAGCCATATTGTCTGATTGTAACTCAAGTTTTGCTTTTTCAATCGATTGGTATTGATTCATTGCAAGAAGTGGAATAGTTACTAGAACTCCTATATCCCCATACTCTTCATCAACACTTTGGCTATTATTGTAAGAAGTCGCAGTTGCAAAATAGTAACTTCCAAATGCTGACACACTTGGGTAAAGTTTATCTTTTTGTGCTTTTATTTCAAGTCTTGAAGCTCTTAGTTTTTCTTGAAGTGGTTTTAGTGAGCCTAATTCAGTATTATTAAGTGTTGAGACTTTTTGCATAGTTACTGACTTTTGCAATCTTATATTTGTAATACTTTGTATAGTACTTATAAGTTTTTGTTTTTGTATCTCGATATTATTTTTAGTGATATTTACTTGATTGATTGCTTCGTCTATTATATATAAAGCAGACTCAGATGCTCTTGCATTTTTTACTTTAATATCGAGAATTTTCTGTGTCTCTTTTAGTGAGTCCTCTTTTGATTGTAGAGATAATTCAAGCTCTTCTAGGTAGAGCAAATTAGCATTACTTCCAACTATAATAGCTTCTTTTTCAAGTAAATTTATCTTTTTTCTCTCCTTTGCACTTCTTTGTAAGGCTCTTGCTTTTTGAGCTGTAGAATAGATAGATTTTACAAAGATAGGGACACTAAAAGTAGCACCAGCTTTATAAATATTGTAACTATATGGTTGAGCAGTTGAACTAGAAGCTAACATACTTTGCATAGTGTTTGGAGATATTGGTTTCATGTTTGTAGGACTAGAATAGTTATCATAAGAACCAAATAAACTGATAGTTGGATAGAGTTGGGATGTAACTTGAGAAGCTGCTACCTCTGCTTTTTTAACATTTATAGTATCAAATTTTGTTTGTGAATGATTTTTAAGGGCTTCAAACAACTCTTGCATTGTATATGCACTTAGTATATACGGTATACTAAGTGCAAGTAGTGTTTTCTTCATATATTATTTCCTTATAAGTTCTAGAACTATTCTTTTCATTTTTTATACTCTATAAAATAACATTAAAAAGGTATCCAATCGCGATTATACCACTTCCAACAATACTAAAAAATATAGCAATTAGTTTTAGTGAAATAATCTTTTTAAGTATCATTGCTTCTGGTAAACTAAGGGCTGTAACTGCCATCATAAAACTTAGAGCAGTTCCAAGCAACATACCTTTACCCGTTAAAACTTCTACAAGAGGCATAACTCCAGCTGCATTAGAGTACATTGGTATCCCCATTATAACAGCTATAATAACTGCAAAAGGATTACCTTCTCCTGTATACTGGGCTATAAAGTCGGTAGGAATATATCCATGTATCCAAGCTCCAACTCCTACTCCAAGCATTACATAAAGATATATTTTTTTAAATATATCTGCTGTATAACTCCAGGCTTCTATAGCTCTTTGTTTTAATGACAACTTTAGCAAACTAGCTTCAAGTTCTCCTTCCATCGGTTTAACATCCATCAAGATTTCTTTTTCTAAACCAAGCTTTCCTATTATCAAACCACCAATGATAGCAACACTAAGACCAAAAAGTATATAGATAGCTGCAACTTTGTAACCAAACATACCAAACAACATAGCGATGGCAATTTCATTATTCATAGGTGCAGAAATCAGGTAGCTAAATGTTACTCCCAGTGGGATTCTTGCTTGAATAAATCCTAAAAATAAAGGTATTGCAGAACAAGAACAAAAAGGCGTAACTATTCCAAAAAGAGAAGCTCCAACATGTCCATATAAAGATGACTTTCCTTGTAAATGGGCACGAACATATTCTGTGTTTACCCAAGTTCTTAAAAACGAGACTACAAATATAATAGTAATAAGTAAAAACCAAATCTTTATGGTGTCATAAATGAAAAAGTGTGAAGCATCTGCGAGTTTTCCATGTAGACCTAAAGTACTGTAAATAAAGTCTTTGGAGAATTCGTACCACATTTAACAAAGTTCCTTTTTTACGATAGGAAGTAGTTCTTTTTCGATTAAATTAATAGTTTTTTCATACTCTTTCTCTTCTTTGCCACTTGGATCATCAAAACTCACATGAATAGTTTTCACGGCCTTAGGAAACATTGGGCAAGTCTCTTTTGCGTTATCACAAACGGTTATGATTAAGTCAAATGCAGTATCTAGTACAGTTTCAATTACTTTAGAATGATATTCATCCCTCCAGTAGCCTTTTTCTTTTAATAACTTTTTGGCATATGGGTTTACAGTTCCACTTGCTTTAACTCCTGAACTTTGAGCAAATACACAGTCTGATAGTTTGGCATTTATAAGTGCCTCTCCCATGATTGAACGACAACTATTTCCAGTACATAAAACTAATACATTTTTTTTCATACTTTACATTCTCCTTCTGATTTAAAAATTGTATCATAATTAAATGATAATATCAAGATATATTGATATATCTTCTTCTTTAATTTTTTTGGTTAATTTATCATCTTTTAATAGCTAATTAAATCCTTCTTGAGCAACACCTCTAACTCTTTAGCAACAATAGGTCTTGAGTAAAAATACCCTTGAATATTATCACATCCACTTTCGACTATAAAGTCTCTTTGCTCTTTTGTTTCTACACCCTCAGCAATTATTTTTAAGTTTAAACTATGAGCTAATACTATTACTGCTTTTGCAATAGCTGAATCTTCTTCATCATCAGGTAAGTTTCGTATAAATTCTTGATCAATTTTTAGTTTATCTATTGGTAGTCTTTTAAGATATGCTAAAGAAGAGTACCCAGTTCCAAAGTCGTCTACTGCTAACTCTATTCCAATGTCACTAATTTGTTTCAATACTTTTATAGCTTCATAAGGATTAGTCATAATCTGGCTTTCTGTAACCTCAAGTTCAAGCCACTCAGGTTTACACTCTGTTTCTATAAGTAAATTTTGTAGCATCTCAATGAAATCATCTTTTTTAAGTTGTTTTTGAGTTAAATTCATAGCGAGTATACCTGGAATAAATCCAGCTTTATACCAAAGAGAAAGTTGAGTCATAGCTGTCTTCATAACAAATCTATCCAACTCAACTATTAGTCCTGTTGACTCCGCAAGAGGTATGAATTTATCTGGTGATATTAATCCCATAGTAGGATGTTGCCACCTCACTAAAGCTTCCATTCCTATAAGTTTGTCAGTCGCTCCATTGACTTGTGGTTGGTAATAAACAATAAACTCTTTATTTTTCAATCCTGCTCTTAGGTTAGCCTCCATAACTACTCTCTCAAATGCAAGTTCAGTCATAGTTGAGTTATAATATTGGAAGTTGTTTCTTCCCTCCTCTTTTGCTTTATACATAGCAGAATCAGAAAATTTTAAAAGACTTTGTGCAGATAGCCCATCATTGGGATAGATACTTATTCCTATACTACATGAAGCATAAAGTGTGTTATTATCAACAATAATTGCCTTAGATAAAGTCTCTAGTATCTTATTCGCAATCATAGATGCATCTTCTACCTTAGATAGGTTTTTCAATATAATAGTAAACTCATCTCCACCTAATCTTGCTACAGTATCTTCGTATCGTATCACTTCTTTTAATTTCTTGCTAACTGTGATTAAAACCTCATCACCAAAGTTATGACCTAAAGAATCATTAATCTCTTTAAAGTGATCCAAATCAATAAAAAGCAATGCAAAACTTGTTTTATTGCGTTTTGCAGTTTCTATTGCTTGTTCTAACCTATCATTAAAGAGAATTCTATTTGGAAGTCCTGTTAGCGAATCATGGTGTGCTTGATGATGTAAAATATTTTTTTGTTCTCTTAACTCGTCTTGTATGTTTAAATGTCCTGTAATATCTCTTGCTACTTCTATAATACCTATACAATTCTTGTTTTTATCAAACAGTGGACTTGCGGAGAGTTCTACATGACGATTATCTCCATAATTAGTATTGTGAGTATGGACAACTGAAGTATGTTGATTAGTTTCAAGGACTTCTCTTAAAGGACAGGGATGATTAATACCATCACATGGGGTTTTTCGGTTATGTGATACTTCATAACATTTAGGATGTTCTCTATCAGCTATGTTAAGACTTGTAAACGATTTTTTAAGACTCTCATTCATAACTTCTACAGTATAGTCTTCTTTAATTACCATTATAGGATCATCAACGCCATCTATAATGGACTGTAGGTATTTATGTTGCTTTGAAAGTTCTTCTTCAGCTATTATTTTTTGAGTAATATCAATTCCTGAACTAAGAATTCCAATACATTTTTTATCATTATCAAAAAGAAAAGAAGTACGAAAACTAAACATTAGTTTCTCACCACTTTTAGTAATAAGATGATGTTCAAGCTCTTTTATTGGAAGTTCACTAATGCTAATAATCCCATGAAAAAAGTCTTTGACACCAAGAGCAATATCTTCAGGAAGAATTCCTGTCTCAAACCAAACTTCACCTAAAAGCTCTTCTTCTTTATAGCCTAGAAGTTCTTCACCTTTTCGGTTTAACATTGTCACTCTTGCATTATTGTCTAGTGCAAGCAAGAGAACTTCTGCAGTATCGAGGTAAAGATCACTACGATCTCGCTCTTGTTTATAAGCATCTTGTACTGCATATAATTCTGTCATATCAACATGAGTACCAACAATGCGTTCAACTTCATTTTTTTCATTAAAAACTTTTTTACCTCTAGATAAAATAGAAACCCAATGTCCATCTTTATGACGCATACGAAAATTATTATTAAACTTATCATTTAAATTTGTTGAAGCTAAAAAATTCTCAAATCCCATCAATACTGATTTAATATCATCTTGATGTATTCTACTAACCCACTCTTTATATTCATTTTTAAATTCATTATCCGAATATCCTAATATTTTTTTCCATCTTGGAGAATAATAAATATCATTAGTTTGAATATTCCAGTCCCAAAGTCCATCGTTACTAGCTTCAATAGCTAGGGACAGTCTTCCTTTGAGAAATACTTGTGTTTTTCTTAGCTCTACTCTTTGTGAGATGTCAGAAATAGTCCATAAAATTCCTTTTGACATATCCGCTGGTATATTATCATCTATTGCTTTTCCTGAGACTTCACACCAAATACCAGAACCATCTTTACGACGAGCTTCATACTCTATATTATTTTTTACTCCCATAGATAGGGAATTAAAATTCATTTTGCCAAATTCAATATACTGTTCTTGTGAAAGATGAAAGTCTCTCATATTTAGACCAATCATTTCTTCAGGACTTATATACCCAAAGATATCTGCAGCACGTTGGTTAGCTTTAATTACGAACCTTTTTCCTGAAATATAAAGCAATCCTGATTGAGCATTGTCAAAAATATCTCTGAAACTTTTTTCACTCTCTAAAGTCTTTAACTCAAGCTCTTTTTGCTCAGTAATATCTTGAAGAGTTCCAACTACTTTAGTAATACCATTCTTATCAATTATTCTAACTCCACGACAATCAACCCAGCAAATTTTACTATCTGTATATCTTTTAATTCTATATACTATTTTATGTTT
>JBLIEY010000105.1:0-9796 GCA_047633475.1 Sulfurimonas sp. | reverse complement strand
GAAAGTACAAGGGCAAATCTCGTAAAAGCCGAAGAAAAAGTAAATGACTATACTCTAAAAGCACCATGGAATGGTGTAATATCAACTGTACATGTAAGGCAAGGTGATTATGTAATTCCTAGAACACCACTTGTTGAGATTTACAATCCATCGAGTATAGTAGTCTCTTTTAATGTTCCAGAACAGTATTGTATGCAAATAAATAAAAATCTAAATATAAGTATTTTGTTAGATGCATATCCAAATCGAGTCTTTGAGGCTAAAATCACAAGAATCTATCCACAGCTTGATAAAAAAACTCATATGCGAATAGTTGAAGCTCAGATAGTTGCTAATGTGAAATTAATCCCTCAAATGTTTTCACGAGTAAATATTGTGCTTAAAGCATTCAAAGATGCAGTTGTTTTATCATCTACAAGTATATTAAAAGATAAAAGTAATAAGCCATATGTATTTAAAATTAAAGAAGATAAAGCTTATAAACAATACGTAAAATTAGGCTTTGGCTTAGATGATGGACGTGTGTTAATATTAGATGGAATTAATAAAGGCGAGCAAATTGTTACAGCTGGTTTTCAAGGTCTCAAAGATAAGACAGCTGTTTTAGTTGTTTTAGAAAAATCTAAAAACAATGAACTAAAATGAATATAACACAATTTGCTATTACTAAGAAATTTTCAACATTTGCAATTGCTTTAGCCCTTATAGTTTTTGGCTTATATGGGCTTTTAAAACTACCTGTAAACTTTTTACCAGAGATGGTTTACCCTAAAGTTAAACTCTATATATATTGGCCTGGTGCAACTCCAGATGAGATAGAGATGAGTATAGCTGACCCAATAGAGCGTCAGATGATGAGCGTTAATGGGCTTGACTATTTAGATTCTTCATCTATTGAGGGAATGTATGTTTTAATCATATATTTTGGATATGGAGAAGATGTAAACATAGCTTATCAAGATGCAACAGAAGCCCTTGCCCGTGTAGTAAAAAAACTTCCTAAAGATATACAAACACCAGTTATATTTAAAGCTGATCCATCTCAGATTCCTATTTTGGAGATGACGATAAGATCTGAATTGATGAATATGGTGCAACTTCGTACTTGGACAGAGGAGTGGTTACAAGACAGGATTTTAGCAGTTAAGGGAGTTGCTGGAACTGAGATTGTTGGTGGATTAATAAGAGAAATCCGAGTGCATATTAAACCAGAAGCTTTAGAAAAATATCAGCTCTCACTTGTAGATATTGCCAAAAAACTAAATGATGAAAATATTGAACAATTTGGTGGAAGAGTTACCGTTGGCTCTCAAGAAATCATTGCTAGAACAATGGCTAGTTATGACTCGGTAAAAGAAATTGGCGAAGTAGTTGTATACCGCAAAGGAACTCAATTAGTCAAAATTAAAGATATAGCGGATGTAATTGATACTCACCGTGAAGCTAGAATGCATACTCGGGTTAACCAATTACCAGCTATAAAAATGAGTGTTTTAAAGCAATCTGATGATAATACCGCAAAAACGGCAAAAGCAGTAGAAGATAAAATCAAGATGCTTAAAAAAAGTTTACCAGATGGGATTGAACTAGGAATAGTTAATAACCAAGGTGTTTATGTAACAGATGCATTAGATGGTGTTACAAAGTCAGCGCTTGAGGCAATAGTTTTAGTAATTATAGTTGCATGGCTTTTTTTGGGTTCATGGAGACAGGCCGTAGTTATCGTAACAGCCTTGGTGTCTATTTTAACTATGAACTTCGCTCTTATGCAGTGGGGAGATTTCTCTCTAAATATTTTTTCAATGGGTGGTCTTGTAATCGCCATTGGGGTATTGGTTGATAATTCTATTTTAGTTATTGAAGCAATTTCTAAACGGCATGAGGATGAACCACAAAAGAGTATTCACGAAGTTACACTTGAAGCGACAGATGAAATAAGGTCAGCTGTTATAGCTGCTACATTTGCATTTTTGGCACTCTTTGTGCCTTTTTTAATGGTACCAGGATTAATTAGTTTGCTATTTCGTGAATTGATACTCGTAATCGCAGGTATAGTTATAATCAGTATGCTTACAGCTATTACTATAACGCCATTAGTTACAACTTTATTACTAAAAAATAGTTCATCAAATAAAAAGAAAAGTTTATTTGAGAGATTTTTTGCTTTTGTAACAAATAAGTATACAAAACTTTTAAGCTATGTTTTAAAAATTCGTTATCTTGTATTTATTGCTTTTGTACTCTTTTTGGGTTTTGGTGTTTATCTTAGTGGCTTGTTAGGAGCTGAGTTTTTACCAAAAATAGATGATGGAAGAGTAGTTGTAAGAATAAAACTTCCTACTGGTTCTTCAGTGTCACAAACTAATGAAGTACTTAAGAAGATAGAGCAAAAAGTTAGCAATAACCCTCTGATAGAGACAACTTTTGCTATAGCAGGAGGAAAGCCAGTTAGTACTGTTACATATGAAGTAGCGAATAGTGGTCAAGTAAATATTCAACTTGTAGCAAAAGATAAAAGAGATATTACAACAAAACAGTTCATAAAAAAGATGAGAAAAACTGTCTCTAGCATTGATGCTCCTGGAGTAAAAATTAAAGTTTTTCAAGAGAAAGTTAAAGGTATAAAAAAATTAGGTAATTCAGATATTGAGTTGAAAATCAAAGGCTCTAACTTAGAAGAAATATTTGGCTTTGCAAATACATTATCAAAATCTATGAAAAAATTAGATGAGCTTACAAATGTACAAGTAGCTATGGATATGACAAAGCCTGAGTATCAAGTTAATATCGATAGAGTTAGAGCCTCAGAGCTTGGTATCTCAGTTGCAGATGTATCTAAAACACTTAGAGCAATGCTTATAGGTCTTGTATCTACGAAGTTAATAGAGGGTGATTATAGCTACGATATTCGTCTTATGATGGATGAGAAGCTAATCAAAAGTAAGGTAGATCTTGAAAACCTTTTTATTCCAACAAAAAATGGTTCTTTTGTTCGTTTAAAAGAGATAGCACAAATAAAACTAACAACAGGACCAGTTGAAATTGTAAGAGAAAATCAGGTAAAGATGGTTGTTGTATCATGTGATGTAAACAAGGTAACTACTAAAGAAGCATTGGCAAAACTCAAGCTTGAAATTGAAAAAATGAACATACCATCAGGATGTCATGTTGAGTATGGTGGTGAAGCACAAATGATAGGGGATATGGTAGATGATATTATTCTTATTATGTCATTTGCTCTATTTTTCTCATATATTGTTTTAACTGTACAGTTTAATAATATGCATTTTCCTATGTTAATTTTAGGCTCTATGCCATTTGCTCTTGTTGGTTCTGTTGGTTTGTTATACTTAACAAATACTCCTTTAGGAGCTACAGTGATTATTGGAATATTGGTTGTTTTAGCCGCGGTTGTAAATGCGGGAGTGTTGTTGTTTACTTATGCTAAAAATCTACAAGAAAGAGATAGTTTGAGTGCCACAAACGCTATAATCAAAGCTGCATCTCTACGTTTAAGACCTATTGTTATGGTATCAACTGCTATCTTGTTAGGACTAGTTCCACTTGCTCTTGCATTAGAAGCTGGTAGTGACATGCTTCAACCTATGGCAATAGCTGCAATTGGTGGATTATTTGTGGAAGTATTTGTTGCTTTGTTCTTTATGCCTTGTTTATACGTCTTATTCTCAAGAAAATAAACTTCAAAGGGTTCTCAACCTTTGGAGTTAGTTTCTTCTTCTAATAAGACTCTTATTTCATTTTCAGGTTTTGGTTTTGAAAACAAATATCCTTGTATATAGTTACAGTTTAAACTAGAAAGATACTCTAACTGCTCAGTTGTTTCAACGCCTTCTGCTACAAGTTCTAATGAAAGATGTTTAGCTAATGAACAAACAGAGCTTATGATTGCCTTGTCTCCACTAGAAGATGGTAGACCATCAACAAAGCTCTTGTCTATTTTTATCTTATCTATTGGCAAATCCTTTATATACTGCAAGGAAGAATAGCCTGTTCCAAAATCATCTAGTGCTACAGAAAAGCCTATTTTTTTTATCTCTTTTAATTTATGTGAAACATTACTTATGTTATTTAAAAATATACTTTCAGTTATTTCTAAACAAACATTCTGAGGTTTAATTCCTGATAGACTAACAACTTCTAGAATTTTTTTATTAAAATCTTTTTGTTTAAACTGTAATGATGAAATATTAATAGCAATAAATAAATTTTTATTATATTTTTTATTTATATCGGCTATAAATTTAAGTGTCTTTGGCATAATATTAAAACTAGCCTCATTAATCATTTTGGTCTCTTCAAGAACTTCAATAAAAATACTTGGAGGATACTCTATGCCTCCCTTGTTCCATCTCATAAGTGCTTCAAAACCTGCAATTTGTTTTGTAAAAGTATCATATATAGGCTGATAAAGCATATAAAACTCATTGTTTTTAACACCATCTCTTACTTGTTCTTCTAACTCAACGGCTTCTTTGAATTTATCATTTAACTCTTTAGTAAATATTTCAAATGTATTTCTTCCTTGACTTTTTGCTCTATACATTGCGATATCAGCATTTTTTAGAAGTTTAGACATCTCTAACCCATCATCTGGATAAAATGTAACGCCTAGACTAGCCGAGGTATTAATAGTTTTATTATTAACTAAAATGGGTTGAGCTACATCATAAATAATTTTTTCTATTACATGTATAGCATCGCTATAGTTATTTATCTCTTCTAAAACTATTAAAAACTCATCACCACCTAATCTACATACAGTGTCAAATTTATTACACGCTTTTTTGAGTATTTTTGCTACCTCTATAAGTAACAAATCTCCATAATCGTGACCCATAGTATCATTTATTTGTTTGAATCTATCCAAATCTAAAAATACAATAGCAACTTTTTTATTGCTATTTTTTACTTTAGTTATAGCATGTGATAACATTTCATAGCCTAAACTTCTATTAGCTAACTTGGTTAAAGAATCATAATATGCCTGTTTATGAAGTTTTATTTCATTATTTTTGGTATTTGTAATATCATGTTGAATGGCAACAAAATATGATATTTCTTTTTCTAAATTTAAAATTGGAATAATGGATATAGAAGCAGGATAAGCCGTTCCATCTTTTTTTTTGTTCCAAATCTCTCCTTCCCAGATTTTTTTATTTTTAATAGTCTTCCACATATCTTCAAAATATTGTTTATCATGTCTATTTGAGCTTAAATTACTAATATTTGAGCCAATAATTTCTTCTTGAGTATATTGAGTTATCTTTGTAAACGCACTATTTATTTGAACTATATTACCTACGATATCAGTAATGACTATTCCTTCAATCGTATTACTAAATATCTTTGCAAAAATCTCTAATTTTTCTTCTTGTTTTGTTTTAATTTCTAATTCTTCTTGAATTTTATCATTTAGTATATAAAGCTCATTGGTACGATTTTTTACTTTTTCTTCAAGAGAATTTTTGAAATCTTTTTCAGTCTGAATATACTTTTCAAGTGAATTTATCATTTCATTAAAGGAGTCCGCAATCTCACCTATCTCATCCTTTGATGTGTCTTGTATTCTATGTGAAAAGTTTTTATTAGAAAACTCTTTCGCTCCAAGAAGTAGCTTGTTAAGTCTATTTATTAAATGATTAGATAACCATATAGCTACTAATATTATTAAAATAATCATAATTAATGTTGCATATGTTAATTCATTTACAATTAGTGAAACAGCATTCTCTTCATTATTACTAGCATTTACTAAAATATTGTCAATGGCTTTTAATTTATTTTCTAACATAGAGTTTAATGTTTCTTTTGTTTTATTTGCTGTTTTATTAAACTCATCAACATTCGCTCCTAATGTCACAATACCAAATCCTCTTGAAGTACTTCCATATTGACCTGTATAATAAGGAATAACTGAAGCTGTTGTTAATTTCCAAATTTTACTCCATAAAATAATAAAGGATCCAACCCCTCCATTCTCAGTAAGCTGCTTCCATCCTTGACATTGAGGAGCAAAATTTAAGTATCTACAATCAAGACCTATCTCTGCATTTTTTATTTGAGTTAAACTAGGTTTATTTGATAAAGATTGATTATCGTAAGTTGGATAATCATTTAAAAAATCATTTAAACTTTGTTTTTTAGATTCTGTAAATTTTTCATAAACATCTTTACTTGTCCATGGGGGAACTCTCTCTCCTGTATTTTTATCAAATCCAACTATAAAGTAATCCCTTGGATGAGAAATATTTCTTCCTTTATAATCCCACATAAATGCATAATTCCCACTTCCAGCATCTGCTATATCCACTTTTGAATAATTTAGAGGATTTATAGTGTCAGTGAACTCCATAATATGTTTATGATCTAGAGCCAAAGATATATATCCTATCTTTTTCCCTTTAGTAAATATAGGTGTAACAAATCTAATTATCCCTTTAAACTTTTTGCCTTTAGGATTTTCTTTTCCTGCGTATGCACATTTTTCTGGTTGAAAAGGTATCCCTGCTTTTTTTGCTTTATCTCGTGTATAAGTACCTATAAGCTTTGTTGGAACATACTCCCCTATGACATCGCTAACATAGATTTCTCCTTCTTTTAAAGAAGTGATCTTATTAAAATATTCTTCAGCTTTAAGGTAAGTATTTAGTTTTTTAGAAATATTTTGTTTATTTTTATCTAAAGTTGAAATTTTAATTTTTTCTATTCCATTTAAATCAAAAAAAGTAATCTCTTTATAAATTGGTATTTTTTTAGTAGGGTTAACATATGTATCTACTCTATGAAATTCTTTTTGATTGTCAATTAAATCTGCTTTTTTATAGATTTTTTCTTTTTTAACATTTTTACTTCTAATCCATTTTTGGGATTTGTCATCAAAGACAAATTCTTTCAAATCTATATCAGTTATTTTTCTTTCTTTTGATTTTAAAAAATCTTTATATAATTTTGTACTAGGGGTAATTTTTGACAAAACAAGAATATCATCATCTCTTTCATAAAGGAAATTTGCAATATGCTCTGCAATCTGTGCAGTTAAAATTTCCAAGGAGGTTTGTGCCATTTTATTTATTGCTAAAGTACTATCTTCAACTGCTATTTTAGCAGTTGAAGAAACAACTTCTTTTGCCGTTTTTTTAATATCTAAGCTGCTTTGATTAAAAAAAGTATGTAGAGAGTTAACCCCATATAAAGCTATTAAAGAAATTAAAATGACAGGAATTACTTTTATAATAATAAAAATTAGTATTAGTTTAGTTCGTATTTTTAAATTATCAAATTTCTTTATAAACATTTGGCAACCTAGAATTTTCTGTATTATAATAGAATGTCTTCATTATAGACCTTAAACCTTTTGTGCTTAGATAGTTTAATATTGAATAATTTAATAAGGGTGGCAGTTTAATGTTAGAAGTCTTTTCATAAAGCAAAATGATGCATATTTTTGTATTGCATCATTTTGCTAATAAGTTAGACCTTACTAATTCTACAAATAGTATCGTTCCAAGCTTGCATTCCTACCATTGGGGCAGGGTTAATTGGGATGAGGCTGTTTGGATTGACTCCATTACCAGAGCCTCCATACTTTTTATCCCACCAAATATTTCCGTCTAGTTCTAAGTCATCTTCTTTTGTAAAACCTGGTATATCTCGTCTTTTACCATTAGTTCCCTCTGCAATTCTACCACCAAAGTTCATACCAAGTGAGTTGCTCATTGCTATAACTTGTGGATGAATTCCTTGTGTTACATATGCTTTTACTTCCATAGTCCCAACTACTTCTTCTTTTTGAGATGCTCTAAAACCACTTTTTGGTCTATATGTAGTAATCTTCATATAATCACCATTTTTTATATTTAGCTTTTTAGCCGTAGCAGAGTTTATCCAAACTGGATTATCATGAACAATCTCAGTTAAGTACTTTTGAGATGCTGTTCTAGCTTGAGTATGAACATTCCACTTAAATGTAGTAAGAACTAGCTCATCTTCTTTTATCTCCTTCAGAGATTTAGGCATATCAAAATGAGGAAAGCCATCATCTTTTATGTTAAGAGATTTTGCAGTGTTTTCAATAACACTAGAGTATATTTCAAATTTTCTAGATGGAGTTTTAAGACCTTTTCTTGGCTTCCCATCTTTCATGATTCCTATAGCTTTGTTTTTGCCTTTTTCTACAACATAGATAATATTGTCTATAACAAATGAGTTTTTAAGTTGGTCTTTACTTAGAATTCTGTCATAAGATTCATAATTTTTCTCTTTGTCTTCAACCCAAACACCATGCTTTTTCATATAGTCAAAACCGCTTAATCCTTCTCTTTTAGGAAGTGATGAAAATCTAAGTTTAATAAACTCTTCATAAGAATCAAATGCAAAGTATTTAGATACATCATCACCTAGTCTTTTTCCAATTTTTATAAGTGTGTCTGCAAAGTTTTCACACTCAAAAGGAGGTTGAACAGCAGGTTGTCTCAGTGCAAAATATGGTATAAGCTCATACGCATTTCTACCTTCAATTGTAAACCTTTCAAAGTAAGTAGCATCTGGAAGAATGATGTCGGCATAATGAGCCATTTCAGAATATACAACATCACTACATACATGAAAAGGTACTATGTTCTCATCTTTTAAAACATCTACTGTAAGAGATGGACCTTCTGGCCAAGTTTGAGGAGCTGAAATAGTATATGACATATATACGTCAATCTTTTGATCTGTATTTTTCAACTTATCAAAGGCAAGATGACTAACTCTCATTTTTTGCCATTTGTTTGAAAGTGGATATAGACGTGGATCTTCCAAATCAGTTGTAAACTTTGGTTTAGGTGGAACTGGTTTAGGCATAGGAAAGTCTTTTTTACTTTTGGAACCACCAAAAGCATAACCGCCTTTTTTACCAATACTACCAACTAGAGCATTTAAAATAACTACAGATCTATCATTGTTTAGACCATTCTGGTGAGCTTGAGAACCACGGTTTGTAAAAGCAGCACAAGCAGGGGCAGCAGATGCAAACTCTGTAGCTACACGAATAATATCCTCTTCACTAAGTCCACTAACCTTAGAAGCATACTTAGGGGTGTATGGTTCAACAAACTCTATGATTTCTTCAAGAGAAGTATTACACCATTCATCTATAAACTTTTTATCATATAGTTCTTTTTGTATAATTACATTAGCCATAGCAAGAGCAATAGCACCTTCAGAAGATGGAAAAGGAGCAAACCATTCATCACTTCTTCCAGCTGTATTTGATAGTCTTGTATCAAAAGTTACAAGTTTTAAACCTTTGCGTTTTCCCTCTACATATCTTTTTAGTAAAGGAAGACCACCTTGATGAGTTTCAAAAAAGTTAGAACCAAAGTTTAAAAGATATTTACATTCAGTTGCATCTAGAGTCTCCCAACTTGTATCACCAATAGTTGTGTAGTTTGCAGCTCTTTTGTTTGATGAACATAAACCTCTATGGTTTAGTATAACAGGTGAACCAATAGCATTCATAAAACGACCTGTTATATCGCCCATTTTATTTCTACCTTGATGAAAAACTACTTGTTCTGGTTTACCAGCATCTAAGTTCTTTTTGATTCTTT
This sequence comes from Sulfurimonas sp., assembly GCA_047633475.1. Lineage (GTDB taxonomy): Bacteria > Campylobacterota > Campylobacteria > Campylobacterales > Sulfurimonadaceae > Sulfurimonas. The sequence continues at coordinate 182 of JBLIEY010000105.1, read as the reverse complement.
TGGCAATGGTGTCATAAGCCTCTTCCATTGTGATTCTCTTCCAAAGGCCTTCACCACGTTTTCCTACTCTTTTTAGAGGGTAAACAATTCTTTCAGAAGTGTTTACTGCATCAACTCCTCCATGAGCTTTCGCACATAGTTTTCCTTGTGCATTTGGATCGTTTAAATTACCTTCAACACCA
>JBLIEY010000104.1:0-9800 GCA_047633475.1 Sulfurimonas sp. | reverse complement strand
GCGAGAGCTTTATATCTTCTACACCTGCAATTGCAGCTAATTCTTTAACAACTTTAGTATCTATTTTTGTACATGTTGGAGATTTAAAAATAACTGTGTCACTAAGGATTGCACACATCATAATACCGGCTATCTCTTTTGGAATTTTTACATCATGATAGTCATAGGCTTCTTTAATTATTGTATTAGAACTACCAACTGGCCTAATCCAACATTCTAATGGTGTAGAAGTTGTCAAATCACCAAGTTTATGATGATCATAGATGCCAAGAATGGTTGCTTTCATTATATCTTCAGGAGCTTGTCCTAAATCAGAAAAATCAACAATATAAACATTTTCACCAGCATAAGAAGTTTTAAGTTGTGGAATATCTACACCAAATTTATTTAAAATGAATTCAGTTTCAGCAGAAATTTTACCTTGGCGAGTAGGTATACATTCTTCACCAAGTTGATTTTTAAGGTAAGAAAGAGATATAGCTCCAACTATTGAGTCAGAGTCAGGATTTGTATGTCCAAAAGCATATGTTGACATTTTGCGACCTTTATATAATTTTTACATAATTATACTCAACTTTTTTGAAACTATAATTATGATATCAGAAAAAAATATTTATTCAGAAATTACATCAATTCCAGCAACTCTATTGCCATCTTTAATAATCTTAATATGATTACCCATTACAAAATTATTACCTTTAACTACTACAATAATTTCTTCTCCACTGTCTAGTTTAACAGTAAGCTCAGCGCCATTTGCTTTTGAAATTTCTCGGCCAACATAGTAACCACCGAAACCACCAGCAAGTACAGGGAGTATACTACCGCGACCTCGTCCTCCTATAAAAGAACCTAAAACAGTACCAATCAATATACCAAAAAACTGCCCAGAACCATCATCTGTTATAACAACAGGTCTTAAGCTTAAAATTGTACCTACTTCATATTTTTTTATGTGAGTATAACTACGACCATCATATGTTGGACCTTGGTTTGTAGCACAACCGCTAAGAAATAAAAGAGTGGCTAAAAGTGCATAAGTAAACTTTTTCATTGAATATCCTTTACTAGCATAATAACTCAATAATACTCAAATTTAATTAATAAACTCTACAACTTCGTCAAAATTTAATCTTTGTTGTGTTGACTGTTCATTAATTCTATATCCAAAAGGAATAATGTAAGATACTCCATATTTGCTTTTATCTATGTTTAAAATTTCTTCCACCTGAGTTCTATCAAAGCCTTCTATTGGACATGAGTCGATGCCTTTAATAGCAGCAGCACTCATCATATTTGCTCCTGCAAATGCAGTCTGCTTAGCTGTCCATGCATATATATTTTCATCACTACTTAGAATCTCTTTTAAGTGTTCTGCATATAAATTCAAGTAAAAGTCCAACTTATCTTGTGGCATATCACGTCTAGCAAATCTTTTTTCTGGAAGCCCTGATTCAGGTTTTACAGATTCAATACCAGCTAATACAACAACGAGATGAGAGCATGACGTTATCTGAACTTGGTCCCAACATGCTGGACGTAGTTTAGCTTTTAGCTCTTCATTTGTTATAACTAAAAATTTCCAAGCTTCCATGCCAAAAGACGATGGTGATCGTCTACCTGCTTCTAAAATATACTTTATTTCTGTATCAGATATCTTTTTTGTTTCATCAAATGCCTTACATGCATGTCTAAAGCCTAATGACTCTTCAAATGTTTTTTCCATAATCTTTTCCTTTACTAGTTGTTTATAAAATTTTTCTCTAGTATATTATTAAATTTCTTTAATTCACTACTAATATCCAAATCACCTTTAAATATATCATGCACCGAATAAGTTTCTAAAGGTTGTGCTCCACAAAATTGAAATGTTTTATGAGTTGCAATATTTACTTCATCTAAAGAGAGTCCATCAAAGAAACCATCTTTATTTGAAAATTCACTACTCGGGCAGTTATAAGTAAGTGAAATCATATATTTTGTGCCTTGCATCAGGCCTCCACTACCATAACGCTTAGATACATCACTTCTAGTTCTTCCATCATTTATATATAAACCATTATGATCACCAGCAGAAAAAACTTCGTCTATATATTTTTTAGTAATCCAAGGAACACCCATCCAATAAACTGGATATTGCATTAAAATATAATCAGCCCAAACAAATTTTTCGACTTCTTCTTTTACATCATAGTCACTTTCAACTACACTATGCTTTACATTCAAGCCATTTTTTTTAAAAAAGTCATATGCAGATTCAATATACATACTTGTAAGATTACCTTCTGCAACGTTGTCATATTTTTGATGCCCATTTATAATTAATACATTTTTCATAATTTTTCCTTAGTCTTTAAACTCAAACCCTTGATTTTTATAATTCTCTGCAATTCTTCTAAAATATATATTTTTATAATAATTAGCAGTTTGTTCACAGTATGATTGTAAATAATCCATGTTATTATCTTCTCTAAACTTTTTCATCTGTTTTTCATAAGTAATAACACCTTCTTTTACTTTTACATCTTCATATTTATCTTCAAAAGCAAAACTATTTATTGGTATTCTAGGCTTTAAAGGTGAACTCTTAGCATCTTGTGTTGAAACACCAATCGTTGTACCAACTATTGGAAATGTTTTTTCTGGAAGTCCTAAAAGTTTTATCATAGCCTCGGGTTCATTTCTAATAGCTCCAATAGCAGTTGTACCATATCCTAAAGATTCAGCAGATACTTGAATAGCATTTAACATAATCCCAGCATCTACAGCACCAACTAAAACACCCTCTGCAGACTTGTCTATAACATGTTTTTCACCAGCTTGTTCTACAGCAAAAATAGTTCTATTATAATCTACAACAATTGCAATAAATACATCAGCAATAGCTACTTGTTCTTGTCCACCGCAAAGTTCTGCAATTTTCTTTATCTTTTCTTTATCTCTTGTGTACACTAAAGATATTTGTTGTCCATTTATAGATGTTGGGCATCTTTGTGCTGTTTTAATAATTAGTTCTAAGTCTTCTGCTTTTACATTTTCACCTGTAAATTGTCTAATAGATTTTCTACTGCTTAATTGTTTTATAACTTGATTCATGAGTGCTCCTTTCTTTTATAAACTTAACTACTATGCTTTTTCTAATATCTCAGCAATTACATCTTTTGAGTAAATCTCACCAATGCCCCACATAACTGCTGTACCATTAGCATTTTCTGCCAACTCTTCTATACCTGTTCTTGGAATATTTAAAGCTTCCAATGTTACAGGTGCTCCAATCTTAGCAAACCACGCTTCAAGCATTTGTATTCCTTTACTAGAATCTTCTTCATTAAAAATCTCTTTAGCAAATCTTTTAAACTGTTGAGGATTTTGGGATTCATACCATTTCATCCAAGCAGGAATAACTACAGCAAGACCTGCTCCATGAGCTACGTTATATATAGCAGATAAAGAGTGTTCTATCATATGGTTAGGGAAGTTTCCGCCATCTGTTCCAGCAGGTGTTAAACCATTGAGTCCTTGAATAGCAGCCCATGCAAACTCTGCTCTAGCATCGTAATTATTTGGATTTTCAAGTAAAATTTCCGTAGTCTCCATAACTGTTTTTATAATTGACTCTACAATTCTAGAGTTAAAATGTGGATGCACAGATGCTGTAAAATAAACTTCAATAGAGTGAGCAATAACATCAACTGCTGAGTAAGCTAAGTAGTCTTGTGAAACTGTTGCCATTAACTCTGGATTTATGACTGAAACTTTAGGATTAACAAGTACAGATGCAATTGCGTATTTCTGTTTTGTTTCATCATTCATAACTACTGCATTACCATTCATTTCACTAGCAGTTGCTGATAAAGTCATTACTGTAAAAACAGGAAGAGCCTCTGTAATCTCTGCTTTTTGAATAAAAAAGTCCCAAACATCACCATCATATTTAGCTCCAACTGCTATAGCTTTTGCAGAATCCGCAACTGAGCCACCACCAACACCAAGAACAGCTTTGATATTATGTTCTTTTGCTAGTTTAACTCCTTCATTTACTTTACTTAGAAGTGGATTACTTACAACACCACTAAGTTCTTCATAAGACACACCATATTTATTTAGAGATTCAATAATTTTTTCGTATAAACCATTCTTTTTAATGCTTCCAGATCCATATACAAGTAAGACCTTTTCAATATTTGCTTCTTTAATATACTGACCTATATTATTTTCTTTTTCTTTACCAAACTCTATTTTTGTTGGGTTATAATACGTAAAATCATTCATACTTTCTATCCTTTTTATATTTATTTAAAAGTATATACTCTATGGACTTAATTCTCTCTTACGATACTTTAGGTAAGTAGTAAAGTTTATTTTACATTATGCTATAATTTCAGAACAAGGAATATTATGTATTATGTAAACGATAAAGAATTTAAATGTTCAGTTAAGGTAACACTTGACATATTTAACGATCAATGGAAAATGAGTGTTATCTGGCATCTACTAGATGGCGATAAAAGGTTTAAAGAACTACACGAAGTAATTCCTGAAATAACTCAAAAAACTTTAACAGTTAAACTAAAAGATTTAGAAAGCAAAAATATTATCAATAGAGAAGTTTTCCCACAAGTTCCACCCAAAGTTGTATATTCATTAACACCAATAGGAAAAAAGCTAAGACCTGTCCTAGAAGATATGTTTACATGGGGAATAGACTATGTTAAAGAAAATGGAAAAATCACTGGTGATAATTCATGTGAAGTGAGTGTAATTAAAAAATAATGGAAAGTTTTGCATTAATAATCATAGCTATTTCAATTGGCTATCTAATAAATAAGGGCAATATATTTGCCAAAGAAGCTCCAATTATTTTAAATCAATTTTTACTCTATATCTCTTTACCAGCTATGACACTATTACATATACCAAAGATGATTTTATCTTTTGATGTTTTAATCCCTATTATTATATCCTGGGTTGTTGTCATAATTAGTGCAATTCTAATTTTATATATTTCCAAAAGACTGGAATTTTCTAAGAACACTACAGGAGCTTTAATGCTTGTAGGTGCTTTAGGAAACACCACCTTTATTGGTATTCCTATTAATCTTGCATATTTTGGTGAGGCTTCCCTATCATATGTCCTAGTGTATGATCAACTTGGATCTTTTATACTGCTTTCAACTTATGGAACATTTATATCTATTTATTATTCTAGTACAGAACATGTAGATGCTAAGGCAATTGTTTTTAAAATGATATCGTTTCCTCCATTCATAGCTTTATTGGTTGCACTACTATTGATTGGAACAACTTTTAACTCAACAGTCACTAGTGTTTTATCATCATTTGCAGATACAATAGTTCCGCTTGCATTAGTAGCAGTGGGGATGGAACTTAAATTTAAGTTACCAAAAGAGTATAAAAAACCATTTATGACAGCACTTGGTGTTAAACTAATCGCTGCACCAATAATTGCAATCATACTGGCTTTCGTCTTTTCATGGGATACTTTGTCAGCCCAAGTTTCTATAGTTGAGTCAGGAATGGGACCAATGATTACAGCTGGAGCTGTAGCATCTATGGCTGGTTTAGCTCCAAGACTAAGTTCTGCTATTGTAGGTTATGGTACTCTTTTTTCATTTATTACAACTTGGATTTTATACCAAATAATATCATAATAAATCAATTTTACTTTCTGATATAATTCAAAACAAGGAATATTATGTATTATGTAAACGATAAAGAATTTAAATGTTCAGTTAAGGTAACACTTGACATATTTAACGACCAATGGAAAATGAGTGTTATCTGGCATCTACTAGATGGCGATAAAAGGTTTAAAGAACTACACGAAGTAATTCCTGAGATAACTCAAAAAACTTTAACAGTTAAATTAAAAGATTTAGAAAGTAAAAATATTATCAATAGAGAAGTTTTCCCACAAGTTCCACCTAAAGTTGTCTACTCATTAACACCAATAGGAAAAAAGCTAAGACCTGTCCTAGAAGATATGTTTACATGGGGAATAGACTATGTGAAAGAAAATGGAACCATAACTGGTGATAATTCATGTGAACTGAGTGTAATTAAAAAGTAATGGAGAATTTTCTACTAATTTTTGTAGCTATTATGGCTGGCTACTTGATAAACAGAGGCAATGTCTTTCCTAAAGACACACCAATGATTTTAAATCAATTTATACTATATCTTTCATTGCCAGCAATGGCTCTTTTAGAAATACCAAAAATGGATTTATCATTTGAAATTTTGATTCCTATTATTGTTGCATGGATAGTTATGGGTATTAGCGCTATAGTAATATTTTCTATATCTAAGATGCTAAATTTTTCTAAAAACATAACAGGTTCTTTGCTTCTTGTTGGAGTTTTAGGAAATACATCTTTTGTTGGTATCCCTATAAATCATGCCTATTTTGGCACATATTCTCTTCCATATGTCCTAGTTTATGATTTACTTGGCTCATTTATTATGTTATCAACTTATGGAACTTTTATTTCTGCTTATTACTCAAGCGCTGAAGATGTTGATACTAAAGTAATCATTAAAAAAATGATAACATTTCCACCATTTATATCTTTATTATTAGCTTTATTATTTATTGGAACAGAATTTCCTCCAATGATAACAAATGTTTTGTCTGTCTTTTCTAGTACAATAGTACCATTAGCTTTAGTTGCAGTAGGATTTCAACTTAAATTTAAATTACCAAAAGAAGACATAAAACCATTTTTTGCTGGGCTTAGTGTTAAGCTAATTTTATCTCCCATTATTGCTATAATAATCATATATGCATTTTCATGGGACAATAAAGTAGCGTTAATATCTATTATAGAATCAGGAATGGGGCCAATGATTTCAGCTGCAGCAGTAGCATCTATGGCAGGATTAGCACCAAGATTAAGTTCTGCAATGGTCGGATATGGAATTCTTTTTTCATTTTTTACAACTTGGATTTTATTTCAAGTTATATCTTAGTAAAACAGAGTTAGCTATTATGTGACGCTAACTCTGTTTTTAGATATTTCCCAGTATAACTACCAGTTTTTTCATGATTTAGTGCTAAATCTTCAGGTGAGCCTTCAGCTATTATAAGGCCACCTCCTGAGCCTCCTTCTGGTCCCATATCTATAACCCAGTCAGCATTTTTAATCATGTCTAAATTATGTTCTATGATAAGCACAGAGTTTCCAAGTTCAACAAATTGATGCAGAACATTTGTCAATCTATCAACATCTGCAAAGTGAAGTCCAGTTGTCGGTTCGTCTAAAATGTAAAGAGTCTTTCCAGTATCTTTACGGCTTAACTCCTTACTTAATTTAATTCTTTGAGCTTCACCACCAGAGAGTGTTACAGCATTTTGACCAAGTGTAATATAACCAAGTCCAACGTCAACAAGAGTTTTCATCTTTTGATGTATTTTTGGGATTGGTTTAAAAAACTCAAAGGCTTCATCTACACTCATATTTAAAACATCAGAGATAGTTTTACCCTTATAAAAAACTTCCAAAGTTTGCTGATTATACCTAGTACCATGACAAGTGTCACACTTAACCATTATGTCTGGAAGAAAGTGCATCTCTATTTTAATTTGACCTTCACCTTGACACTTTTCACAACGTCCACCTTTAACGTTAAAGCTGAATCTTGAAGTAGTATAACCACGTATCTGGGACTCTTTTGTTTGTGAAAAAAGATTTCTTATCTCATCCATTACTCCGGTATAAGTTGCAGGATTTGATCTTGGTGTTCGACCAATTGGACTTTGATCGAGAGAAATAACCTTATCGACATGTTCTAATCCAGTTATCTCAACACCAGCCACTTTATTTACTTTTCTTGCATGGTTTAAGAGTTCTCTAGCCGTTGGGAGAAGAGTTTGTAGAATTAGTGAACTCTTTCCACTTCCACTAACTCCAGTAATACAGACAAAGTTATTCAGAGGTATTTTTGCACTTAGATTTTCAATATTGTTCAGAGTCACATTTTTAATTTCTATGTACTTATCTTGTTCTCGTCTATAAAAGTATTCTATTTTCTTTCGTCCATAAAGATAATCAGCAGTTAGTGTTTTTGCTTTTTTTAACTTATCTAAAGTTCCACTAAAAACAACTTCTCCACCAAATTTACCCGCACCTGGTCCAATGTCAACTATATAATCAGCATTTTCTATAGTCTCTTTATCGTGTTCAACAACTATGACTGAGTTGCCTTTTTCCTGAAGACTTCTAAGTGTACGAATAAGCTTTTGGGTATCTCTCTCATGAAGACCAATACTTGGCTCATCAAGTACATATAAAACCCCCGTAAGACCACTTCCGATCTGAGAAGCGATACGAATTCTTTGTGCTTCACCACCACTGATGCTTCTTGCATCTCTACCTAACGTAATATATCCAAGTCCAACATCAAACAAAAAGTATAACCGCTCTCTTATTTCATTTAAAATAGGCTGTGCAATTTGTGTATTTTGAGCATCCATGTATGTAAAGTTTTCTTCATTGGCAAACCACTCGTAAGTTTTAGCTATTGGCATCTCTAAAAGTTCAGATATCCCTTTTTCCCCTACTCTAACAGCTAAAGATTCAAGCTTTAGTCTATTTGAATTACAAACATTACAAACTTTTTCACTCATATAATCAGCAAGTTCTTTCTCATCTTTGAACATATCATATGCTACTTTAATAATTCCAGGCCACATTCTTTTTACTTCATGATTTTTCCAAAGAAAAGTAACTTCTTCAATTCCACCATGTAAGATTGCTTTTTTCTGATGCTCGGGAAGTTCTGAGTAAGGGATTGTTATATCAATTTTATTGTATGCACAAAAGCCTTTTAAAAATGTGAAGTAATAACCTTTGTTGAAACCGTAAACAATTTTAACAGCACCTTTTTCAACCGACAAATCTACATCTATAATTTTATCATGGTCAAGTGCATAACGTAAACCCAAGCCATCACACTCTGGGCAAGCACCTTTAGGTGAGTTAAATGAGAAAGAAAGAGGTTCAAGTGGGTCAAAGCTTATTTTACAGTCAAAACAAGCATTATGTTCACTATAATGAATCTGAGATACACTTAAATCTAGCTCTTTATGATTTAAAATCTCAATCTCTAACTCACCATAACTCTCTTTCAAGGCCTTCTCAACATCGGCAGCAATACGCTCTTTGTTTTCAGCTTTTACAACTACTCTATCTATTACAACTTTGATTGTGTGTTTTTTAGTTTTACTTAACTCTATCTCTTCATCAAGCCTAACCATTACGCCATCAATCATAGCTCTTACATAACCCTTGTGAACCAAAGATTCAAGCATATCAGCATAAGCGCCTTTCTTTTCACGAACAAGTGGAGCTAAAAGTACAAGCTTTGCCCCTTCTGGTAGCTTAGCAACTTCACCAATAATGTCAGATGCTGACATTTGTGAGATAACTTTATTACATTTATGGCAGTGCTGAACACCAACACGAGAATACAAAAGTCTAAAATAATCATAGATTTCTGTTATAGTTCCTACAGTTGAGCGCGGATTTTTAGAAGTTGTTTTTTGATCTATTGCAATAGCTGGAGTAAGTCCTTCTATCTTATCAACATCTGGTTTTCCTACGCGGTCAAGAAACTGTCTTGCATAAGAAGACAAAGACTCCATATAACGTCTCTGACCTTCTGCGTATAATGTATCAAATGCTAAAGTTGATTTACCACTTCCACTAATTCCAGTCATTACAACCAGCTCATTTTTTGGAATTGTTAAATTTATATTTTTTAAATTATTTTCTCTTGCA
>JBLIEY010000103.1:0-9911 GCA_047633475.1 Sulfurimonas sp. | reverse complement strand
GAACTATCCCTGTTAATGGACTATTTTCAATACCTCAAAAAGAATTGTACAACATGATTTTAGACACTCAATGTAAAATCATTAAAATGATAAAACCTGGAGTTTTAAGAAGTGATTTGCAAAAAGAAACAGAGATACTTCTTACCAAGGGTATGATAAAACTTGGCATATTAAAAGGTGATTACAAGAAGTTGATAAAGGGGTTAAAGCATAAAAAGTACTATCCACATGGGATAGGTCACTGGATGGGTCTTGATGTACATGATGCGGCTCCATATATCGATGCAAACAAAAAAGAGATTGCTCTTAAAAAAGGAATGATTTTGACTATAGAACCTGGACTTTATATATCAAAAGATGATATGAGTGTACCAAAAAGGTTTCGAGGTATTGGGATAAGAATAGAAGATGATATTTTAGTTACAAATAAATCTTATGAAAATTTATCTGTTAAAATTGTTAAAACTGTAAAAGATATAGAAAAAATCTCATTTTCTTAATTAGTTATAAGAATAAGACCAACCTGTGAGAGCGTTATGTTTTGCTTCATTAAAGTTCTCTGAGTCTCCTAAAAAGTCCATAACAAACATTACTGTATGAGGAATACTTCTTTGGTCTTCGGGCTTTATCAGAAGTAGTGGCATTGGCGTATCTTGTAGACTTTTACTAAAACCAACAGGCATTAACTGGCTCATCACTTCTGTTGGTTTAGTTATCCCTTGCTCATTTAGAAACTTTTCTAAAATAGCTTCTTGTATATCTGTAGATAACTTGTCTCTTGTATTTAGAAATATACTAAAATGAATAGGAGTTTCTTTAAAATGACTAGGTGCATCTGAAGCCATAATGATATACTCTACATTTTTTAAATGTTGAGTAATATCAGTGGAGTTTAGATACGTATCTGTTACTATAGCTTTAGCTTGCATTATTTTTCTTGTTCTGCTTTGTTTTTTTCTAGCTCTTCTTGCTGTCTTGACATCTCAAATCTTATTTCATCCATAACAAATAGTGGTACATTTTCATCTTTTGACCACTTCACTTCATCTATATGACCTCCATAATCAGCACCAAAATCTTCCACTTTCTGAGAATACTCATCTAGGTCCTGACATATAGCTACTCTTTCATCTACTGTGTCTGTTAGTTCTATGAACCACTTTCCTTCTTCATTAATTTTAATGAGAGATTCAAAAACAACAGCCATTATTTGTTTTTCCTAGGTTTTTCAAATTTATCAGCGAACACATCTAAATCTTTTCTCTTTAAGTCTCCATTATAAACTATATCTTTAACATTAATGTCATCATCATTAAGCATTTTTGGCACAACATCTGCATTGTTAATAACTTCCATATGTTCATTAAGTTCATCTTCACTATAAGCCATTTGCATGTCAGCAGCAATAACATGTGGTATAGCTTCTACAACACTTAACTTTTTAAGTTCTTCAGATACTCCCTCACCTTCTATAGTGATAATGATACGACCTTTTGCATCATGCATATGATAATCACATTCTTCACAGTCTTTTAGGCTCTGAACTACTTCATCTAAATATTTTGGTACCGTTTGAACTACTATACTTGATATATTCATTTATATACTCCTTGATTTTATTGGTGTTTATTCGTATATTACTTTTCTGATATTATCACCATTTTCTTGGCGAACATTATCATATAATATTTGATATTTTAATTTCTCTTCTTGAGTAATAGGTGTTCTTAAAGATTTGTATTCTACCAACTCACCATCTTTATATACTCCTGAAACTATTGCTTTTACCCAATAGTAACCGGTGTCTTTTCTAAGATTTTTAATTATACCCGTCCACTGTTTTTCTTCTTTTATAGTTTCCCATAAAACCTTAAAAATACTACTTGGCATGTCAGGGTGTCTAACAAGAGAGTGAGACTTACCTATAAGTTCACTCTCCTCATAACCACTAATATCACAAAATGTTTCGTTAGCATATGTTATATGTCCATTAAGATCAGTTCTTGATATAATTAACTCATGTTTAGGAACAACTGTTTCAATTAAAAATTCACTTTTATTATATTGCATATATCACCTCTATTTTATTGTGTACATATTGATTGTTTTGTCATCACTAGAACAAAGAAACGTGCTTTCATTTAAAAATAAGATATTTGAAAGTGTCATTTTATTTCCACCAAATTTCCCAAGAACTTTTTTACTCTGAGTATTAAAAACTGTAATATTGTTATTTTGATCACTTGCATATCCAACAATTTTACCGCTTGGAGAAAGGCCTACACTATATATAAGAAAATCACTCATTTCATAGTAAGCTGCATTTGATTTTAGAGTATAAATCACCATTCTCCTGTCCTGACCAGCTGTAGCAATGATACCATTTTTAATATCTACTTGAAAAACATTGTCAAGATTTTGACCAGACAACCTTTTTTTAACTAATCCATTTTTAGCATTTAATATACTTATTATACCACTTTCATCTGCTACAACTATTTCCTTCTTATTTTCAGTTAATGAAAAGTTTGAAAACTTAGACTGAGATACTTGTATCCTGTAGTTTTGAGTTGCTTTTTTTATATTATAAGATATTATTTCATTGCTTAATAGAGCCATTATGATTGTGTTTTTATCTAGAAATTTAGCTTTGGCAATAAAAAGTTTTTTTGTGTAGGGTATTATAAGTTTAAGTTTTTTATTTTGATATATATGAATTCTTCTAGCACCTTTTTGACCTTGAGAAAGTACTAAGATTTTATCATTTATTTTATCCACAGAGTAAACTTTTGAATTTGATTTGTCACCCATAAAGTCTTTTATTTTTTCTACTTCTATCTGTTGGACTAATTTATGTGTATCTATATCAAAGATATCGACACTCCCTGAACTTGTAGCAGCATAAAGTTTTTTATCTTTATACATTAAATCAACCACAGCTCCACTAGCTATAAATTTTGAATTTGGTTCTTGTATCTTGACTGCATATACTGAACTAATCAGCAGTAATATTGTCAGAATTAACTTCATTTTTTACCTTTATATCTATCGCATATGTTGGACACTTACCTATACAAAATCCACATGAGGTACATTTTGACTGATCAATAGTGGGCATAAACATAGCCTTAAAGACTATAGCATCTTCTAAGCATGGGTCTTTACATGAAAAACACATTGTATCATTCCAACTTAAACATTTACTTTTATTTATGAGAATACTTGCATTTATCTCTTTCTTGTCTTCTATATTTAGTACACCATATTCGCAAGCTTTTGCGCAATCATCACAATAAGTACATCCATTTTTAGAAAAGTCTAAAACAGGAGTTTTATCATCTTTAATAATTATAATTTGCTCTTGGCACAAAGTGGCACATCTGCCATCACAGTTCTGGCACTCTGTACCAAACGCATTAATATCATTATAGTATGGTGGTCTTAAAATTATTTCTTTCTTTCGCTTTTCCTCAGGTTTTAAAGAGGAAGAGAGAAAGCTAAAAAGCTCTCTTCTTTGCATGTAATCAATACTACTTAGTAGTATCGATTCCTTCCATTAGTTTAGTACCAGTCCAGCTAGATTTACTAGCTCCATCAGCACTTGTAAAATCAGCTTCAAAAGTATTTTTAACTGCTACAGCATCTCCGGATTGAGGAGCGTGACATAATGTACAGTTAAATCTTGAACCAGAAAGTTTATCTAATTTTTTGATAGACACATTTTTAAGTTTTTCACTAGATGTATTGTCAATTTCTGTTCCATTTTTAGAAATTTTACCATCTTCAGCAATTGTCGTAGTTGGTCTAAAGTCAGTCATATGAGAAGCAGGATATGGAATTGTACCCATTCCCATTTCTTTTGCAGCCATTGGTTCATGACATACTATACATTGATTGTCATTAATAGTGATAGGTAACATACCTTCAACATCATGAGGAATCATTGGTGGAGCATCTTGGAATGCTCTTTTAATAGTTGTACCACTTCCTGTAACACTTGTACTATATTTTGTTGCATCACCAACTGTGTCAGTATTCTCAGAGTATAGATCTGTTTTTCTAAGACCAAGAGATTTCTCACTTACAGTTTTCAACATTTCACTCTTTTTTGTTGGTGCTACTTTCGTTGATTCACCACAACCAACAACTAGAAGTGCTGCAGCTGCTAAACCAATTGTAATTTTACTTATTGTCTTCATTTTACTCTCCCATTTTTTTGTTCTGTGCTAATTTTCTGATTGAAAATCCTAAGGCGTCATCTTCACATACTTCGATACATCGAGCACAGTTCGTGCACTCTCCAGAAAGTACAGATAAGCTTTGTTTACCTACCATGTGTAAGACTTGATTTTCAGGACAAACATCTTTACATTTCATGCATAAAGTACAATTTTCTTCAGAGTGGAACACTCTTATCAAACTGAACTTACCTACGAGTGAATAAAATCCACCCAATGGACATATATGTCCACACCAACCATTTTTTAAAACAAATAGGTCAAAAAGAAAAATGATAAGCATTGCTGCCCATCCAAATCCTAAGCCAAATATAATACCTCTATGAACCATAGATATTGGAGATATAAACTCAAAAGCCGTAACACCCATTATAAATGAGATGATTAAACTAAGAGCTAAAACCCAGTATCTAATATTTCTCGAAGCAGGTTGTTTAACACCAACTACTCGGTCAATCTCAAGTTTTCTTCTTAGATAATTTGCTGAATCTGTAATTATATTTACAGGGCAAACCCAACTACAAAAGGCGCGACCGCCAATAAGTAGATAAAATACAGTAATTAAAGCAGCACCCATGAGTAAGTCTGCTGATAAAACAGCTCCAGCAGCTAACATTTGTAATGCCGCATATGGATCACTTATTGGCACAAAATCTAAAAATCTTGATGAACTAAGGTTTCCCATTAGGATAGTCCATCCCCAAGCATTACCCCCAAAATATAGAACTAATAAACTAATTTGTGCAAATCTTCTTAAAATGAGATATCGGTAGTTATTCCATAACGTTGCCATTAGTATAAGTCCCCCGAATCATTTAAAGAGTCAACTGCACTCTTTTCACTTAATCTAGTTTTGGTTTTGATTTCCCCAGCATTTTCTAAACGCTTTTCGTCATCTTTATCCCAACCTTTGATGTAGTAATCACCAGCTCTACCCATTGCAGTTTCTCTCGGAAGTACAAATATAGAAGCTTTCTCAGTTACACATGCCTTTTCACAAAGTCCACAACCTGTACAAACATCACTATGCACAATAGGTTTCATAAAAGCATGCTTACCCGTTCTTTCATTCTTTTGATATTCAATAGTTATAGCTTTACCCAAAAGAGGACAAGCTCTATAACAAGCATCACATTGAATTCCCCAAAAAGCAATACAGCTTTCATCGTCAATTACAGCAACACCCATATCTGCTATGTTAATATCTAACACACCATCAGTTGTTACCCTAGACTCATTTAGTGCACCTGTTGGACAGACTGGCACACAAGGAATATCTGGACACATATAACAAGGGATATCTCTAGGAATAAAATATGGAGTTCCTATAGGTTTATTATCTCCTGGTTTAGCAAGTAATAATGTATCAAACGGACATGCTTCAACACAAAGTCCACATTTTATACAAGTTTTAAGAAAATCATCTTCTTTAATAGCCCCTGGTGGTCTAAGGAGTAACTCAGAAGCTGTAACTTCATCAACATACGCACTCCATATAAAACCACCCATTGTTGCAAGTCCTGCACCACGAGCCATATTAACGATAAACTTTCTTCTATCACTTATCGGTTGTCTTTTTTTTCTTTTTTCAGGTCTGTTTTCGCTCAAAACGATACTTTCCTTTTCCTATTTGTTTAAATTATGCTTTATAGACTTTTACTGCACATTTTTTAAAGTCTGTTTGTTTTGACTGTGGACAAGTATAATCAGCACAAACTTTATTAATAAATACTTTTTCATCAAACCATGGAACAAATACAAGACCACGAGATGGTCTGTTTCTACCACGAGTTTCAACTCTAGCTTTTACTTTACCACGACGTGATTCAACCCAACAAAGACCACCTTGTTTAAGGTCTTTGTCTTTTGCATCTTGTGGATGCATATAACATAGAGCTTCTGGAACTGCACGATATAACTCAGGTACACGCATTGTCATTGTTCCTGAATGCCAGTGCTCAAGTACACGACCTGTACTCATCCATAGTGGATAAGCTTCATCTGGCATTTCTGGTGGATCCATATAAGGACGAGCAAAAATCTTGGCTTTGTTTTTTAGAGATTTTTTAGTTTTATCTTTAATTCCCATTAAGTCACCCTGTGTAAGAGCTTTAGCTAATGGTCCGTAAAATGCATGTGAGTTACCAGTTTCTTTAGTAGCTTTAGCTGCATATGGATCGTATTTAGCATTAAATCTCCACTGAGTTTCTTTACCGTCAACAACCGGCCATTTAAGCCCACGAACTCTATGATAAGTAGTAAAGTCAGCTAAATCATGAGCGTGACCACGACCAAATGAAGCATACTCTTCAAAAAGATATTCGTGAATCATATGTCCATAACCTTTGAAAACTTTACCATCTGAACCAACAACATTTCTGCTGTCTCCGTTACACTCAGAGTTATCATAACCTTTTTGAGGGAATGAATTTGTATCTATCTTGTATGATTTAGCTTCTTTATTTGCAAAAAGAATTTCATACATAGTAGTGTCATCAGTATAACCCATTGCATAAGCAGCTTTTCTAACATCAGGAAGTGATTTCTTACTACCATCTTTATTTTTACCACGAAGTGGTTGAGTGCCCCATACATCTTTAACTGTAAATCTTTTTGAAAGTTCAACCCACTGCCATGTATCACTCATTGAATCACCAACAGGAAGGACTTGTTGTCTCCAGTGTTGAGTACGACGCTCAGCATTACCATAAGCACCCCACTTTTCATAAATCATAGCTGTTGGTAAGATAAGGTCAGAAACTTTAGCTGAAATACCTGGGTAACCATCAGAACATACAATAAAGTTATCCATTTCTCTTGCTGCTTTAATCCAGTGAGATGCAGACGCAGTATCTTGGTAAGGATTACAAACATTTACCCACGCAAATTTAATTACACCATCTTCAATATCACGGTGAATTTTCATAATGTGTTGGTTACCTACAGGATTTAAAGTTCCATTAGGCACTTTCCATCTGTTTTCAGTAATTTTTCTATGTTTAGGATTTTTAACCATCATATCCGCAGGTAAACGGTGACAGAATGTACCAACTTCACGAGCAGTACCACAAGCAGAAGGCTGACCAGTCAAACTGAACGCTCCAGAACCAGGTATAGCTTGTTTATTTAGTAAGAAGTGAACATTATAAGCAAGAGTATTTACCCAAGTACCACGAGTGTGTTGATTCATACCCATAGTCCAAAAAGAAACTACTTTTCTTCCTTTCTCGATGTAAAGATCTGCTAAAACTTTAAGTTTTCTTTTGAATTCGTTGATATCTTCATCCGGGTTACCTTTTGAGATTTCAGCTACATAATCAAGAGTATATGGGTCTAGAAATTTTTTGTACTCCTCAAAAGAAATTTCCCAGTGTTTAAGACCAGCTGGTTTATTAACCATTACATCGCCTTCTTTGTAACCGTAAGGTTTAAGAGCCGGTGCTTCTTTTGCAGATACAACTTTTTGCATCTCTTTATTGATTGTTTCCATTTCTAACGCGGTATATTTACCAGCACTACCATCGGCATTTACTGGCGTTAAAGATTTCTCCCCTTCACGTCTCATACCATAACCCATATTTACAGGAGATGCAGCGAAAACAATATGTTTCTTAACAAAGTCCCAGTCGATTGATTCAGGGTTGTTATACACGATTTCACGAGCGATGTAGTTCCACATAGCAAGGTCAGTATTTGGTGAGAAGATAATCTCTTCATCAGCTAAATCTGATGTTCTATGTCTATAAGTAGAGAGATTGATAACTTTTACACGCTCAGGATCTGATAGTTTTCTATCAGTTACTCTTGACCAAAGTATTGGGTGCATCTCAGCCATATTCGCACCCCATGTTATGATTGTATCAGTAAGTTCGATATCATCATAACAACCTGATGGCTCATCAATACCAAATGTTTGGTAAAAACCAACAACAGCAGACGCCATACAGTGACGAGCATTAGGATCGATCGCGTTTGAGCGGAATCCACCTTTCATCATCTTTTGAGCAGCATAACCTTCCATTACAGTGTATTGACCAGATGCAAATACACCTACACCTTCAGGGCCACTTGCCTTAAGAGCTTTTTTGATGTTAAATTCCATCTCATCAAAAGCTCTTTCCCAACTAACGGGAGCAAATTTACCCTTTTTGTCAAACTTACCATCTGCCCCAACTCTTAAAAGTGGTTGCGTAAGCCTGTCTGCTCCATACATTATCTTAGCGTTAAAATAACCCTTGATACAGTTAAGTCCACGATTTACCGGAGCCGCAGGATCACCTTTTACAGCAACAATCTTACCATTCTTTGTAGCCATCATAATACCACAACCAGTACCACAGAAACGACAAGCTGCCTTGTCCCATCTCCAACTACCTTCAGCTTGAGCTGCTGCTGCTTCTAGCTCTGCTGGTACACTCATACCAACCGCTGCTGCGGCAGATGCTGCTGCTGAACTCTTAAGAAATTCTCTTCTTGAAAGTGACATATCTTCTCCTCTTTTAATCATATTTGAAATATAACAAGTAGAAATAATTTATTATTTTTACCTGTTAAAGTATTAATTAACGATTTGATGATAGCACTTTGATTATGGAAAAAGCTTTGACTTATGTCAATAAACTAGAAATATATATTAAGATGTATTTTATTTGTTTAAAAAGTGAATATATGTAGCACTGAATAAAATATTATAATTGGTTATTTTGACAACTTGTAGTTAGTTTTTCTAGTTCTAATTTTAAATTTGACAATTTCTTGGTTGAATTCATTAGTTCTTCTGTGGACTCTATAACAATATCTTCACTGTTGTTTAGATGTTCGTAAGTTAGTGTCCTATCTTTAAACTCTTCTATAATAGAATCAAATTCTTCTGTTAATTCGCCCAGCTTAGAGGAGGCTCTTTCTGACTGCAATAGAGCTTCATTAGAATGTTCCATGGCAGAATTCACCTTTTCTATGAAGCAGTTAATTGTGTTACTAACTTGAACAATTTCGGTCTCACTTTGTGCTTGAACTAATATAGGTTCCATATCTTTTATATGTTCATGTTTAATAAGTCTTTGTGAATAGTCCATCAATGCTTCTATGTTTGCTTCTATTGTACGTAGATGAAGAAGAGAATATAAAAATAGAAGTAGAAGAATAATTGCTGCACTATACTGAAATGATTTTATAAAGTTTGCCTTATCTTCGCTGTAGTTAGTGTACATAGTAACTAACTTATCTACATTATCTAAGAGTATAGTATTCTCTTTATATATTGATCTAACTATCTGTTCAAGTTCTGCTTTTTTGTTTAGTTTTGAGCTACTATATAGTTTGAAATTTTGAATATCTTCATGAAAGCTATCCCAAAGTTTATCTACTTTTTTTGTTTGAAGAGAAATTTCATCTGTAATAACTGGGGACATATCTATATTTATATCACCATGTTTTAATGTATTGAAACCTTTTATAAAATCATCTACAGCTGCATTTAACTCATAAAAGTCTTTGTTAGAACTATAGTGAATGTAAAATATATTTTTTGATATATTTTGGGTTAACATTCTTTGTTTTCCAGCTATGTTAATAAGAAGTGCATCTTTAACATTTTGTTGATTTAAATATATAGTAGTAGCAATAACACTAAGCATTAAAAATAGTAGAATAGCTCCCATAACTTTAATTTTT
>JBLIEY010000102.1:0-9919 GCA_047633475.1 Sulfurimonas sp. | reverse complement strand
CTATAAAAACTTATATTGATAGAGATAAAAGAATGGATGTTCTTAGTCCAACAAATGGAATTGTTAATAAGATTTATTATAACACTATTGGTGGTATAGTAAAATCTGGAGACATTATTGCCGAAGTTTCTCCTGTAGAAGAAGACCTTATGATAGAAGCTAAAATAAATGCTTCAGATAGAGCATATATTCATCCAAGACAAAAAGTTTCTATAGAAATAACAGCATATGATTACTCAAAATATGGTCTCTTAGATGGTCTACTTATTAGTATCTCACCGGATAGTACTACTGATGAAGCAGGGAATAACTACTATACTATTAAAGTAAGAGCAAATAATTATAGATTTGATGAAGAATCACCAATTCTTATAGGAATGTCTGCAAATATAAATATTCTAGCAGGAAAAAGAACTGTTCTTTATTACCTCCTAAAGCCTATTAAGAATATCAAATATAACGCTCTAAAGGAGCATTAAATACATATTAGTGTAACATAACCGATTTTATGTTCACAATTCAATAAGGATAATGTATGTTTGGTTTCATTTAGATGATTCAAAAATTTATTTCTAGATTAAAAAGTAATAAAAGGCTCTGGTTTACATCCATATTTATTATATCTATTTTAGGCATAGCTTCATCAACATACTTGTTGGTATCAACAACAACTAGGGTTTCAAACAGTGTTTATACAAGCCAAATAAAAGATTATGAATTACGATTTAAAAATTTAGAAAATTTAACTAAAAATAAATTGAGTCAGATAGCTTTAGCTTTAAAACAAGATGACAGGCTCATAAATTCTTTTAAAGACAATAATGTAACAAATCTTGAGCAAATTCAAAACAAGTTTAACTCTTCAATCAAGTCCCAAGAAGAAAACACTCTTATTTTAAAGCTTTATTCAACCAAAAATAAAGAAGAAGTCCTTAGGAATAGTGTAATATCTTCTATTCAAGCTAAAAATGATATCTTTGGTGTTGAAGTCATTTACAATGGTATATTTTATATCTATCTTCTCCCCGTATCCGAAGATGATAAAATCATAGGTGTTATAGAAATAAGACAAAATATTTATTCTCTTAGAGAGAACTTTACAAACCTAAAACAAGAACAAATTTTCTTACTTGACAGTAAAATGCTTCCACTACTGTCCATTCAAAACAAAGATGGTATATATATTCCTGTTGCTAAAAACCATCTTATAAATAGTAAAATATATGATTCTGTAACATTAGGATATCTTCCTGAATTAGATCACTTAGCACTAGAAGAGATTATGAAGGGTAACTATATTATTACAAAGGAGCTATATCTAACTGGTGTCATGATAAGAGACCTGAACGGTGTAAATATAGGGCTGGTTGTAATGGGAGAAAATATCAACAAAGATAGTAGTTTCGTAAATATGGCAAAAACTATGACGAACCAAGTAATAATGATTGTACTTGGTCTTATAGTAGCTTTACTACTCTTCTTATTTTAAAGGAAAATTGTGGGAAGACTTAAAATACTAAAAGTTTATTCTATCTTATGGATATTTATATTTTTTATTGTTTACAATAATTATCAAGCTCTTTATGAATTTTTTATATCAACAATAACGTTTAATATTGCTGTTTCAAGTGTTCTTTTTGTTGGTTTACTCGTAATAATGAAAGCTTCCATGGAACTAATTATGTTAACTGGAACCTTTGCTGTTATTAGATATAAAAAAGATTCTGAGCTAGCTCGTTATCTTAACGGTATAGAAAAAATATTTCCAGAAAATGTTGCTAAGATGTTCAAAAAAAGAGCGTCAAATAAACAAATCTACTTTACACATACAGAAGCTGCTGATGTTACACAATGGCTTGAGGAAAAATTTGTAAACGAAAAAAGCTATATTGGTTTCTTTGTTAGTATGTCACTGATGATAGGCTTACTCGGTACTTTTACAGGTTTACTATCTGCTTTAAATGAAATGGGGTCTATTGTATTATCACTAAAAGGTGATGTAAATATTGGTGAGGTAATGAAACGTTTAAATGACCCTATTATGGGGATGTCAATTGGTTTCAGTTCTTCTCTTTTTGGTGTTGCATCTGCCATTATCTTAAGTATAAAAGGTTATATATTAGAAAAAAATCAAGCTATATTTATAGAAGATATAGAAGATTGGATAAATTCACTTATTATAGAATCAGCCACAAACCAAGATGGCTCTTCTGGTAATTCTATGTCACAATTAATGAATGTATTTTCAGATACAATGGGTAACTTTACCAGTAAAATAGAACAAACAAATAAAGCAAATGAGAATGTCATAAAGTTACTAACTCAAGGTATAGATAACGAAACTCAATCAACTAAAGAAACCATTGGTATTTTAGACAATATTGCTACTAGTACAAGAGATTTGAATGTAAATCAGTATCAAAGTTCATCCTCATTAGTTGAGTCTATACAAGATCTCTCATCTGCTACATTAAATTCAAACAAAAATTTAAAATCAATGTTAGAACTTCAATCTAAAAACAACAAAATGTTAGAAGAATTACTATCTAAACTAGGCGATAGATAAGTGGCAAAAAAACATATAGAAGCATTCAACCCTTGGCCAGGGTTTGTTGATCTTTTTGCATCTATAATCATGGTAGTACTTATATTTATGCTTGTTTTAATTGTAAATATAACCTATTATTCACAATTTAAATACAAAATATCTTACACTGGTTCTGTCCCTGTTGAAGAAATAATTAGTGAAAAACTTATCGAAGTTGACTCTGAGGTTGAGATTGAAGATAAACAAGAAGAGGCGCAAAAGGATTTAGAATCTGTTGCCGGATTAGACCTAACAGTAGTTGATAACAATTTATCAAGGCAAGAGAACCTTATCTATGATGATTGGATGATAATAAAATACAAAAAAAATGAAATTATATTAGACCAAAAAACAATCAAAGATGTAGATCAGTTCTTAGCAAAAGTGAGGGATACCTATCCTAACAACTATGCTTCTGTTTATATGTCAGAACCAAAAAATCAAGTTAGCGCATCTATTACTAAGCAGCTTGCATTGTCTAGAACACTGAATATTAGAAATTTACTTCGCAAAAGGAATTATAATAATAGTGATGTACTAATAAAATTAAAAGATAAGATACCAGAAACCAAATCTATAAAGCATGCAGCTGGATATGGAATTATTCTTATAAATGCAAAAAAATAAAAAAGGAGATGCTTTGTTATTCACCAAAATAAGCTTTATTGTTGTTTGTTTATCACTAATATTAAATGCGAATGACATTGAAAATAACAAAGCCTCCAATACCAACGCGTCCAACTTTTCTTTACCTCAATACAAAGAAATAAAAAAAGATGAAAATATAGACGACAAACTACTAAACTTTTTAAAGCAAGATATGAATATAGTTGATAAAAATGCTTCAGATGCACAAATAGCAGAAGATCAAAAAGTGAAAATTGAACTCATAGATGCAGTACTTCAAACATTATCTACTAGCAACACTATTAAGGCAAATAGAGAAAAAATGATCCAAGCAAAGTACAATATTGATATTGCTTATGGAGATTATTTACCTAGTCTTGATTTATCATACTCTTATTCAGCCACAGATACCTTTCCTGGGGATCAACAAACTGATCAATCAATAGCAAAAGATAAAGTCTACAATGATGAAGAATACTCTGTAGTACTTACCCAAAACTTGTATGCTGGAGGACAGACATCTAGTGAAATAAAAAGGCTACAAGCCAAGTATTTAGTAGCTAAAACTGACTTTGAAAGATTATTAGCAGATGAAACTACTAAAGCTATAACTGCATACATAGATGTTGTTTTTTCTAGAGAATCTATGCAAATTAACGATAAAAATATTAAACTTTTAGAAATTATTTCTGAAATTGTTCAAGCTAAGTATGATGCTGGAGCACTCTCGATTGGTGAACTTAGTAACATGAAAGCAAGCGTGTCAAATGCAAAATCAGCTTTTTCAAAAACAAACTCTACTTATAGCAATGCACTAGAGTATTTCAAGTTTATTACAGGAGAACTTTTTGAAAAAACTTTTCCTTACGAGAAAGTCTTAGATATAGAAGTCCCTACTTTAGATGACATGATAAACAATATAAACAATACTAACTTAGCAATAAAAAGTTATAACTACTCTATTTTAGATAAAAAATACGGCTTAAAAAAGCTAGAAGCACCGTTCAAGCCTAAAGTAAATCTTAGCCTAGAGGCAAACAAAATAACAGATCAAGAAGACTATGATAACATTGAAGACAATCTTATAGCAACCATAGAAATAAGTTATAACTTATTTAATGGCAACAAAGACCAAAACAGATATTTAAAAGCATATTCTTCTATAAAAGAGATCGGCTTTGAAAAAGAAAAAGAGTTAAGAAAAATAAAATGGGAACTTGAAAAATACCATACATCCATAACTTCTCAACAAGATAATCTAAACAATATAAAAGATGAAGTTATATCTTCAAATAAGATGGTTAGCTCATATTGGGAAAGTTTTAGAAGTGGAGAGCAAGATTTAAATACACTTCTACAAGGTCAAAGACAACTAAACACAGCTGAACTCTCTTACATAAAAAGTCAACAAGATACAATGAAAGATTATTTTAAAATCTTAGAACTCACTGGAAAACTTCTTCCTTATTTTGAGATTGACGTAAATGACAAAGACTACCTAAACATGGCCAAGTCAAACTATAGATCAGAACACAGAATCGAAGAAGAAGACGAAACCATCTCAAAAACAATACCCATAGATGCTACTGATTTAAATGTAACAAAAGAAGAGATATTAAACTCTAAAGTAGCTGAAGAAAAGACACAAGAAAAAGAGCTTGTTCAAATACAATCATTTTATGAAAAGTTTTTAACTGCTGATGAGAACAAGTACACAGTAGTTTTTGATGGAATCCAAAATCCTGTTGATGGACTTAAAAAAATATCAGATTTGAATATTTCAAAAGAGTCTTTTTTATATAACAACCTAAAAGATAGAAAAGTTAAATCAAAAGTAGCATTTGGAATTTTCAACTCAAAAGAAGATGCCAATGCATCTATAAACAGTAATTTCAACACTATAAAAGACAATAACATTACTATAACTACAACTGGTGAAGTTCAAAAAGAGTTTAAAGAATTTTCTGAGCTACGTCTTATAGATGAAAACAATGCAACAACTATAATAAACTCTACTATTATAAAAGAGATCATAGAAGAAAAACCTTTTAGAACAAATGCAAAGTTTAAAGAGGATTTTCTAAATGCTCCAAAATCTCACTTCACTATAAACCTAACTACTGTTGCATCTATGAAAAAAGCAGGCGAAATAGTAAAAAAAGAAAATATTGACGCAAATAGCTTTGTTTTTAAATTTAAAAAAGACAAAGATCTATATAAACTTATGTATGGACTTTACCCTACATATAAAGATGCAAAGCTAGCTCTTGATTCTATTAGTATTTTTTATCTCCCTATCATAGAACGAGTTTTCTTAAAACAAGAACTTTACAATAGGCTAAATGAAAAATGAAAAAGATTTTTTCATTAGTAATTTTAGTTGGTCTTATTCTTACAAGCAGTGCTTACTTTTACTACCAGTCTTTGATTATTGAGGCCAATAACAAACAAGATAAAGCTATAGAGAAAATGAAAAACGAGTTACTTAATTCAGCACAAAATTGTGCAAAGACTAAAAATCTGTTTTTATTTGAGAAGATGGTAGAAAACCTTCAACAAAGAAGCTCTTTAGAAGATGTCAGCATTAAGATAAAGAACAGTTTTTTAAATAAAAACATACTATTCAAAAATAATACAACTATAGATAACTCTTGGGAAATTATTGAGATTTCTATAGATGCAATGCTAGGCTACATTGAACCATTTCCAGACAATACTTATAAAATAATTTTAGATGCAAATAGTTCATCAGTTAAAAGTATAGTTGTTAAATTTCAAGTAAGTAAAGACTCAACTATAAAAGAATTCTTATTTACTTACGACATTTACAAAAATATCAAGTCAAAAAATGAGTCATCAGGTGCTATAAAAGAAGAGTTTCAAAACAGTGACTTTGAGCTGTCATATACTTATGTAAACAACTTAAAAAAAGACCTTATTATGGTTAAGACTTACTATTTTTTACTTAATATTTTACTCGTAGTATTATCTTTAATTATTGTAGGATTTCTATTTTACAACTATTTTCTTCGTCCTAAATTTGCTAAAAATATTTTGCTTTTAAGTACATATATAGATAATATTGTTAATGGGAAAATTATTAAAGATGATTCATTACCTAAGATGACATCAGATGAATTTATAAAACTTGGTGAAAATATTTTTGGTATAGCTAAAAAGTATGTTAATACTTCAAATGAGCTATCTATCACTAAAGATATTATCATCAAAAAAGAAAGAACTGATGAGCTTACAGGACTTCCAAATAAAAAATCTTTTGAAGATGACCTTAAGTATATGTTCATAGCAAATAAAACAGGTTTTATCATACAGCTTAAAATAGATAAAATAGGAATATTTACTAAAAATAATGGACCTGAAATTGTTGACACTCTTATAGAAGAATTTGCATATTCTGTAAAACACTTTTTACAAACAAATCCTAAATACGATGGAAACATTTACAGGTTTTTTGGTGGTGAATTTGCTATGATTATTTACAAAGCATCTTCAAAAGAGGTAGAAAAGATGCTTCAAGAAATCATAAATATTACAGAAGCATTATCTGAGAAGTACTACTTTTTTGAAAACAAAATTTACTATGGGGCTACTGCATTTGATAACTATGGAACTATAGAATCTATTCTTCATACCACTCAAGGTGCATATGAAAATGCTATCAAAGACAAGAGTAAGTTTTACTTTATAGTGGATGAGAAAAATCAGTTAGAGTTAAACAAAAAAATAGAAAAGACTGTGAAAGATGTTATTGCTCGTAATGACTTTGTTCTTCAGTATATTCATGACACATACAACTTTGATATAGAACCTTCTTTAATTATGCAAGAAATATCACCACTAATCATTGATAGTACTACGTTTGAGAATATTCCGACTGCAGAGTTTATATCTGTAGCTGAAAAAACTGGTTTTATAAATGAGTTCGATAAACAGCTTGTTACTAAAGCCCTGCAGCAAATAGAATTTGGAGAACTTGAGCATAAAATTTGTATAGTCTTATCTGTTTCATCTATCTCAAATCAGACTTTCCTTTCTTGGCTTGAGGAACTTTTACAAACCAACACTTTTACAAAACACCTTATATTTACAGCTCCAAGTTACAGTATGGCTAGTAATTATAGAGCTTTTGCTTCATTTTGTACTATACTAGATAAATACAAACTAGAGTTTATGATTAAGCAGTACAATCCAAATGATTTAGCATTAGAAAAGTTGCTAGAGTTTTTCCCAAGTTATATAAAAGTAGAAAAATCATTTTGTTTAGACTTCAAAAGAGATAGTGCTAAACAACATATTGTAAAAAAGATTCTTTTCTACTCTGAAGAGCACGACATAAAAGTTATAGCAGACTCATTGAAAACTGAGCATGACTTACAAACTTTTGAAATGCTTGGATTTTATGGAACAAGTAAATAAAGGACTATCATGAAAAAATACTTATCTCTTTTTTATCTAATATCACTACTTTTCAACTTCACTTTATTTGCAAATGATGATTTAAACTCTTCTGTTAACTCATATACTAATATAGATGAGCAAAAAGTTTTTAACACAGTAAAAGAGATGTATGAAAAAATGTCTCCAGACTTTATAGTATATACTACATGGGATCAGTTGCATCTGATGAAGCGTTCAACATTTGGTTTTTTAAACATAGATATTAAAGTTGACAATATTTTACTAAGCTATTTGCCATCAAAAGACAAAAATACTACAAATATAAAACTAGAGATTTTCCAAACAAATCAATATGAAACAAAAGTTACAGATACAAACCCATTTGCATATGAGCTATTTTGGAATCGTTTAGAATATGCGCTTGGAAAGACTGACAAACTTATAGACTGTACATATGAGCCAAAAGCAAATATGTTTGTGCATAATCCTCTGTGCAAAATGGAAAAAGAAAGTTTCCTACCATGATACTAAAATACCTTCTTTTAGCATCTTTGATATTTTCTTTTGTAGATGCTAAGATAATTCCTACCTTCGACCTTCAAGCTTACAAAGAAAAAGCTCAGAGTGGAGATGCCAACAGCATGTATAATCTTGGTTTTATTTATTTTAATGGCTTACAAGTAAAAAAGAACAATGAAAAAGCATTTGAGTGGTATAAAAAAGCAAGCAACAAAGGTCATAAGCAAGCATTAAACAATCTTGGCTTTTTATATGAAAATGGCTTAGGTGTTGAAAAAAACCCAAGTAAGGCATTAAGTTATTATCAGAAGGCCGCGAACAAAGGTTTGGTTGTAGCCGAGCTAAACATAGGTCTGTTTTATGAAAAAGATCCTACATCTAGCAATATGAAAAAAGCTTTTTATTGGTATAAAAAAGCTGCCGAACATGAAAATAAAATAGCTCAAAACAACCTAGCAAAACTTTACTACAATGGACATAGCACTTCAACAGACTATCAAAAAGCATTTCATTGGTTTCAAGAAGCAGCATGGCAAGAAGATGCGCTAGCTCAGTACAATCTTTCAATGATGTACTACTCATCAGAGTATGTAACCTTCAACAAAGAAAAAATGCTTTTTTGGCTAAATAGAGCTGCAGAAAATGGAAGTATGCATGCCCAGTCAAAACTCGGAGACCTTTACTCTAGTGGAGATGTACTCCAAAAAGATTTAAAAAAAGCTTTTATGTACTATATGAAAGCAGCTAGAAAAGGTTATGAAAAAGCAATCTTTCAAATTGGAGTCTTTTACTTTTATGGACATGGAGTAGAAATGGATATGACAAAAGCAAGAGTATGGATCGAAAAAGCTTCGAACACTGGCTATGAAGATGCCATACTTTTTAAAGAGAGAAATCGTCTCTAATCAAACTTCTCTTTAACCTCTCTAATAATATCTTCAAGCTCTTGCATACCTATGTTTACATTCTTGGTTTTTGCATAGTTTAAAGCACTCTCAATAGCTTCTTCTTTAAAAGGAGCGACCATATTACATACTATATTTGTTATATGTATAATTTGACTAACTTCACGGTTCTGGTTTTCTTCATTAAGCGGTTCATCAACATACTTTATATCATCTATAAGTGTTTGAGAAAGTCCCCATTTTTCAAAAATAGTAGCTGTAATAAACGAAGTAGAAGTACCTATGTACTTTTTTTCCACATCTGCTATGTTCAATCCATCTTTTACTTCTTCATAAAACTTATCTGTTAGGTTTTTCTCTTTTAAAATTCTAGCAATAATAAACTTACCAGTTTCTAGCAAGAAAGTTGGAAGTGCTACTCTGTTTTTTAACTCATCGTCTATTTCATTTGCTAGTCTACTAACCAAAATCATAGCTTGACTTGCATTATTTAAAAACCTATTTGAATCAGCTCCATAAGCCTCGAGTGATGTGTCTACTAAGTTCTTTATAGCACTACCTAAAGCCAAAGAAATAGTAAAGTTTACACCAAGCAAACTAACAGCCATCTGTGATGTTTCTATTCTCTTTTTAAAACCAAACATAGCTGAGTTTGAAACCTTTAGTAAAGTCGAGAGTATCAATGGATCTTTACCTATAATCTTTGCAAGTTCCATAGGGTTCTTGTCTTCTTTTGTTTTAAACTCGTCTATGTAAATAACTGTTTGCGGTAAAGGTGGCAAAGAGTCTATCTGGGTTAATATATCATTTTGCATTTATCTAAAATCTCCTAAATTTAATTTAATTTTTTGTTTTATGCTAC
>JBLIEY010000101.1:0-10211 GCA_047633475.1 Sulfurimonas sp. | reverse complement strand
TACAAAAGCTGTAGAAGAATTTAAGAATATTCTAGGTTATGAAAATGTTTTTATTAGTTCTGAGGACTTAACACCATATACAAAAGTGTTAGTGCCTATTAAGAAAAAAGAACATATGCCGAGTGCAGTGCTAGTACCACATACAGTTGAAGAGATTCAAGCAATTATGGGTGTTTGTAACAAGTACTTAGTCCCTATTTGGACTTTTTCTACTGGTAAAAACTTTGGTTATGGAAGTGCAATGCCTGCTAAAGCTGGTACTGCTCTAATGGACTTACGTCGTATGAATAAAATCATCGAAGTAAACAAAGAGTTAGGTTATGCTCTTGTTGAACCTGGTGTTACTTACCAAGATTTACATGATTACATTGCTGAGCATAAACTTGGTTTATGGTTATCTTGTCCTGCTCCAAGCTCTATTGTTGGGCCAGTTGGTAATACAATGGACCGTGGTGTTGGTTATACTCCATACGGAGAGCATTTCTTATTTCAATGTGGTATGGAGATAGTTCTAGCGGACGGTCAAGTCCTTCGTACAGGAATGGGTGGTCTTAAAGACTCAACTTCATGGCAAGTATTTAAGTGGGGATTCGGACCATCTTTAGATGGTATTTTTACTCAGTCTAACTACGGGGTTTGTACTAAAATGGGATTTTGGTTAATGCCAGAACCGCCAGCTTTTAAGCCATTTTGTATCTCATTTCCAGATGATGCAGATATTGTAGAAATAGTTGATACTCTAAGACCTCTTAGAATTGCTAACATTATTCCAAATGCATTTACGATTGCAAACACAAGCTATGAAGCTGCTTCTGTTGCTAATAGAAGTGATTACCATAAAGGTGACGGTCACATTACAGTAGCCGAGTTAAAGCAACTACAAAAAGATAAGAATATGGGTGCATGGAATGTTTATGCTGCACTTTATGGTGATCCTGTTTCTATTGCACATAACTGGGAAATTATTCAGTCTGTGTTTGCTAATAACAAAAAAGCGAAGTTTTATACAGAAAAAGAACTTGGAAATGATCCAATTTTTAAATATCGTGCTAAATTAATGAGAGGAGATCCAACACTTCAAGAGTTTAGTCTTTATAATTGGAAAGGTGGCGGTGGTTCTATGTGGTTTGCACCAGTTGCACCAGCTGAAGGTAAGCATACTTTAGTGCAACAAGATTTAGCAACTAAAATTATGAATAAATATGGTTTTGATTATGTTGGTGAGTTTATTGTTGGTTGGAGAGATATGCACCATATTGTTGACTTGTTATTCAACAAAAATGATCCTGCAGAGATGCAAAGAGCTAAAGAGTGTTATACAGAATTAGTTCAAGAGTTCGCAAAACTTGGTTATGGTGTTTACCGTACTCATATTGGTGCAATGGATGAAGTAAGTGAGACTTATGGTCCAGTAATTAAAGATGTATTTCATAAGCTTAAAAAAGCGCTTGACCCGAACAATATACTTGCTCCGGGTAAATCAGGAATCGACTTGTCGATGTATGATCCAGATGCTAAGTAATATAGCAAAAGGTCTAGTAGCAACTGCGTTTGCTGCTACACTTGGCACGGGTTTACAAGCAACTGAAGGTGGTGGTGGAGCTTATCCAAATGGAGCTGAAGGCTTTATGTCTGGAGCGGTTCCTCCTCCTGGATTTTACTACTTAAATTATCTAACAAACTATAGTGCAGATGCATTAATAGATAACAATGGTGATGAAATCGGTGATTTTAAATTAAGTGCAACTGCCAATGTATCCAGATTTGTTTATACTAGTCCATATAAAATTTTTGGTGGATATTGGGGTGCACAACTTTTAATTCCTTTAGTAACTATAAGTGGTAGCTTAGATGTAGGTGGTAGTAAAATTTTTGATGAAACAGACACAGGTTTAGGTGATATAGTAATTGATCCATTCTTAGTATCATGGCATTCAAAAAACTGGCATCAAGCAATTGGTTTAGATATTATTTTACCAACCGGATCGTATGACAAAAATAACAATGTCAATATTGGTAGAAATTATTATACTTTTGAACCTATATACGCTGTAACTTATATATCTGATAGCGGATGGGAAGTTTCTGGTAAATTTTTGTATGACTTTAATACTGAAAATGATGATACAAACTATAAATCAGGTGAGGAATTTCACTTTGACTATACTGTTGGTAAACATATAAATAAAGAGTGGGCAGTAGGTATTGGTGGTTATTACTATCAACAAATTACTGATGACAAACAAAATGGCACGACTATAGAGAATAATAAAGGTAAAGTTTTAGCTGTTGGTCCACAAGTTCAGTACAACTATGGAAAACTAAGTTTTATTGGTAAGTATCAAATTGAAACAAATGTTAAAAATAGACCAAAAGGTAATAAGGCTTGGTTCAAGCTAATTTTACCTCTATAGAAAACTCTCAAGCTGTCATGCAGGTTAACATAACTTGCATGACTTAAAATCCTATTCTAGCTCTTTTACTTCTTTATTACCGAAACCTGCACCTTTTTTTGTCTTGGCTTTTAGTTCAAGTGAGTCAACCATAGATTTATAGTCTATAGAGTCTTTATGCAGCATGGCAAAGCAGGTAACAATTACAGCTATTGTATTTGGCACTTCACCCTTTTTTTTATAACCTTGGATATTCTTCTCACTAACTTTGATTAGTTTTGCAAACTTTGGAAGAGTAATCTCTGCGTCTAAGAGTAATTTTTTGAAATCTATAAAAGTCATTATCTTCCTTGAAAATGTATTCTTTTTTTTACAAATTATAGCATATCTATATATTTTATTGACTTTTACAGGTTAAATGTATATAATACCTATAATTTATTACTATTAACTATTAAATAGTACTGAAAATATAATTTAAGGAGCCACCAATGGCAAAAGTATTAAAGAAAAAAGTTGTTAAGTCTGTTGCAAAAAAAGCTGTTAAAAAAGCAGTAGAGAAAAAAGTAGTTGAGAAAAAAGCTGCTAAAAAAATTACAAAAAAAGTAGTAAAAGTTGCTACTAAGAAAAAACCAACTGCTAAAAAAACAGTAAAAAAAGTAGCTAAAAAAGTTACTAAAAAAGCTGCAGAGAAAAAGTAGTCTAAGCTACTCTTTGTAAGTTTATATACCAGTCATCATTAAAGTACTCTCTTGTTTTTGAGAGTTTAATGTTGACATAGGTATCTTTTATGTCTAAAAGTTCTATGTATTGATTAGGCACTTCTAAATCTTGTTCTATATACTCTTCTATCAAATCCACATATGTTAAGTAACCATAATCTAGATCTAAATGATTCGTATCTATTGTAAATTCTCTTGTTTTCATATTGTTCATGTTATACCCCTAAGGTTTTGTTTGAGTGATGGTAATATTTATTGATTACGAATATATTACAAACTAGAATTATAAAATTTAGTTTAATGCTTTGTCTTTATTGGTTTATTATGGAGAAAAGAGTATAAATGATTAAAATCATAAAAGGGTTTATTTTTTGATGCAAAAAAAATTAGATTTAGGATTAAAAGAACTCATTGCTATAGGCGTTGGTGGTATGCTTGGTGGTGGTATATTTTCTGTTATGGGTTTGGCTGTTGGAATTACTGGAAATGCAACTCCTATTGCTTTTTTATTAGGTGGTCTATTAGCAATAATTATGGGATATTCTTATGTAAAACTTGCAATAGCTTTTCACAATGATGGAGCTAGTTTTACTTACTTGGAAAATGCTTTTCCAAATCATAAGTTCATAGGTTCTATTACAGGTTGGACTGTAATTGTTGGTTATATTAGTACTATGGCACTATATGCCTTTACTTTTGGAGCTTATGGCTCTCAACTTTTAGGTGATATGCATGATAGTACTCGGCAGATACTATCTGTATCCATTATTTTGTTTTTTATGATGGTTAACTTAGTTGGAACGAAAGCATTAGGTAAAACAGAAGACATTATTGTATATGTTAAAATAGTTTTACTTGGGATACTCGCTTTTGTTGGAATGCAAAGTATTGAGAGAGAAAATTTAACACCAGTTTTTGATCATGGATTTGTATCTATTTTTATGGCGGCAGCTCTTATTTTTGTAGCCTTTGAAGGTTTTCAACTTATTACAAATGGGGTATGTGAAACAAAAAATCCTAAACAAAACATTACACGCGGTATTTATGGGTCAATTGTCATTGTAACTATAATTTATGTAATCTTGTCTATCGTTGCTATCGGCTCTCAATCTCAAGAAGAACTTATAGCGGCAAAAGAGTGTGCCCTAGCTGTTGCATTAGAACCATCTATGGGAAATACAGGTCGAATACTTGTAAGTATTGCAGCTTTACTTGCAACAGCATCTGCTATAAATGCCACAATGTTTGGAGCATCTAGGATGATGGCTGAAATGGCAGTAGAACATGAAATGCCAAAGGCTTTTTCATTTCGTAACAAAAAAGAAGTTCCATGGATCGCTGTAGTAGTAGTTTCAATTTTAACACTGTTTTTTACATATTTTGGAGGACTAGAACTTATAGCATCTTTTTCTAGTTTAACATTTTTACTCGTTTCTTTAGCTGTAAATATAGCTAACTATAAATTGAGGAAGAAAACTAATGCAAACCCATACTATATTATTTTAGGAGTAATCTTAATATCTTTTACAATTTGCACATTGTTATATTATCTTGCTACAAATTCTATATTTGAACTTATATGGATAGTTTGCATCTATGTTTCGATAATTTTATTAGAAATAATAAACAACTATTTTTATACAAAAAAACAAGGTAGTAATTAAGTAACTAGAATTGGATATATTTCTAACTACTGCATCTTATTAGTTGAAACTTTTTTACTTTGGACTATGCACAAAAAATTGCTTAATATTTTATGACTCATGTTGCAACTTTTAACATTTTTTAGTAATGTATCCACACTAAAACCATTTTTAGTCAATGCCTCTTTTTGGTTCATTATATATTCTTTCATTATATTTGCATCAAATTCAGGATGAAATTGAACACCCCAGATATATTTTGTAAACCTGACCGCTTGGTGATTATCTTTTGTATTAGACGCCAAAATAATTGCAGTTAAAGGTAGTTTAACTGCACTCTGATAATGTGTCTCGTAAGCATAAAATAGTTTAGGCAAGTCTTTTAAAAGTGGGTCATTTAAAGAGCTTTTTGAGAGTTTTATTTTTACTCTTCCTATTTCTACACCTTTTTTATTAAAAGCACTTCTACCACCCAAAGCCTTTGCAATAAGTTGATGTCCATAACAGATACCAAGAAGTGGAATATTTTTTGAAGCTATTTTTTGTATATACTTTTCTAGTTCTACACTCCATTGTAACTCTTCACTTACCATTGCATGTGAGCCTGTTATTATGAAACCAGCAGCACTTTGTAAGTTTGGTAATTTTTGATTGTTAAGTATATGAATTGTTTTAATAGTTTTATTTGATTTACCTAAAAATTTTCTAACCCATAAATTAAAGTCACCAAATTTATTTTTTGTTGATTCAAAGGTTTCTCCAATTTTGAGAATGTAAATATATTTCATTGAGACATCCAAATTTAAATATATACATTATATTACTTTGAAAGGCAGACAACTATAGCCCTATGTATAAATTTTGTTCAAAGAAATAAATAAATAAATTAGATTTAAATTAGTTTTTTTTTATGATTATGATTTAACCTCAATGGTGGGATAATAAAGAATGTGAAAATAATATATTGTGTACAAGAGCGGGTAGGTTAGATTATTTTGTCCATATATAATTATAAAAGGAACTATTATGAATTATAGAGAAGAATATCAGCAAGAAAAACAGGCTATTTTAGATGACTATAAAGAAGAGCTCAATGAACTAAAAGAAATGGCATCTGCATCTAAGCTAGATGCTACGCCAGAACTAGATAAAGAGATAAAAATACTAGAGATAAAGCTCAAAGATGCAAAGGCACAATTAAAAGCTGTTGCTAATGTGAGTGAAGAAGAAGTTGAGTCTCACAAAAAAGCAATTGACGATACTTTCAGGTCAATATATTCTCATTTAGCAATGAGTTAATCTGTTTATAGTTGTCAATAAATACAGAATACATTCTGTAATATAAAGGAATTAAAATGTGGAAATTTACATCATTACAAATGAGTATGGATAAAGTCTCAGTTGATAAATTTAAGAAATATGCTAGAGTTGGAGGAATATTGTTCCTTATACTAGGTTTGATAGGAATTATCTTTCCTACATTTATGACTATTAGTGCAGTTGTATTTGTATCTTACCTTATGTTGTTCTCCGGAGTTGGTGCTGGATACCTTACATGGATGAGTAATCCTAGTGACTGGGCTGGATGGCTTAAGAGTTTTGCTTTAATTATCATAGCTATGTATATGCTTTATTATCCTGTTGTAGGAGCAGGTACATTAGGGATTTTACTAAGTATATACTACTTTATGGATGCCTTTGCTAGTTTTGGGATTGGACTTTCGTCCGAAGGGAAAAAACATAAATTTGTTTGGTTTTTTAATGCTTTAATTTCATTTTTACTAGCAATTATTTTTGTTATTACGTGGCCATTTGCATCAATGTGGCTAGTTGGATTTTTTGTAGGAATGAGTCTTTTCTTTGATGGTGTTGCGTTGTTGTTTGGTGGATTGTTCATTAATGAAATAAAAGCTTAATTATGAAAATTAATTCTAAAGATTTTCTAGTTCAAGCAGGAGAAAAAGTTAAGTTAGATAAGTGGCCTACATTGGTTCAAGAGATATACAAATCGAAGAAAAAATATAAAAAGCATTTAAAAAAGAGTATAGAGAAACTTAGTGATCAACAACAGTTGCATTATGCATCTGACAGTAGTTCTGTGTTGCTAATATTTCAGGCTATGGATGCTGCAGGAAAGGATGGGGTGATTAAGCATGTTTTGTCTGGTATTAATCCTCAGGGATGCCAAGTGTTTAGCTTTAATCATCCGAGTGCCGCAGAACAGGAACATGATTTTTTATGGCGTACTACGCAAGCTCTACCTGAGCGTGGAAGAATTGGTATTTTCAATCGCTCTTATTATGAAGAAGTGTTGATTGTGCGTGTACATCCAGAAATATTGAAAGCTGAAAATATTTCAGAATCGTTGTTGAATGACGAAACAATTTGGTCAGATCGTTATCAATCAATCATGAATATGGAAAAACATCTTCATCTCAACGGTACACGTATCATTAAGTTTTTTTTGCATCTCTCAAAAGAAGAACAACGTAAACGATTTCTAAAACGCATTGACAATCCAGATAAAAATTGGAAGTTAAGTCTTGCAGATATAGAGGAACGTAAATTTTGGAATGATTACATGAAAGCTTATGAAGAATGCCTAAGTGCTACTAGTACTGAAGATGCACCTTGGTATATTGTACCCGCTGATGACAAAAAAAATGCAAGACTTATTATTTCAAAAATAATTCTTGATGCATTCAAGTCTTTACAACTGGCATACCCTGTCTCTAGTGATGAACATCGGAATGATTTAAAAATGATACGAGAACAGTTGACAAATGAAAGTTCGTATATTACTTAAAAGTTTATATGAGTTAAAACAAACAAGTTATTCTGACTAAGAAGAGGTGTATTAACTTTCATTAACTTTATATTTATAAGTGGTTTCAAGCAGTACATTACAATGTTGACATACAAAGAAAAGGAGTATTTTTATGTCCATCAGTAATATTAGCGGATGTATTGGTTGCAATACCTGTGTCCAATCCTGTCCAACAGATGTAATACGCTTAGATGAAAAGACTAAAAAAGCAATCATAAAGTATGTAGAAGATTGTCAAATGTGTCATTTATGTAGATTAAACTGTCCAGTAGATGCCATAACAATTTCACCCGAAAAATCTATTCCAGTAATAGTGTCATGGGGTTGATTATGATTAATACAATTAAAAAATATAATTTTATAAGTTTTGTTATAGTATTTATAGGATTGCCTATATTACTACTTTCTTTGAGCGATTTACAGCCACGTTCAATTTTGAAAAATACTATTTCAATTGTTCCACTTTTGGCATTTTCTTTAATACTCGGACAGTTTTTCCTATCTAGAACTAACAATCTAACAAAAAATATTTACAAGTTTAAAAATGTAATTAATATTCATAAAATAATAGGATACTTTGTTGTAGTCGTATTTTTTACACATCCATTTTTAATAGTTCTTCCAAGGTATTTTGAATCAGGTCCTGAGCCCATAGATGCTTTAATAAAAATGATTACTACTTTTGAAAGTACAGGTGTAATACTTGGTCTTATTGCGTGGGTTAGTATGTTACTACTTGGAATTACATCTATGTTTAGACATAAACTGAATATTTCATATAAAGCATGGAGAGTATTTCATGGTTTATTAGCCTTGCTTTTTATTGTTGTTGCAACTTGGCATGCAGTTGATCTTGGTCGAAATACAAATGTATCTATAAGTATATTTTTGATTTTAGCAGCATCTGCTGGTTCAATGCTTTTAATAAAACAATATATTTTTTCAAATAAAAAAGAGGAGATAAAAAATGTCTAATACAGAAGATGAAAATGTATCTAGAAGAGACTTTTTAGGTTTTGCTAGTGGACTTGTTTCTTTGGCTGGCCTATCGTCTCTTGGAGCAGATGCTAACTTTAAACAAAATATTATTAAAGTTGATACAAAGAAAATGAAAAGTGAAGATATCTCAACAGACATCTTGGTTATAGGGTCTGGAATGGCTGGACTTTTTGCAGCTGTCAAAGCCCATGACGCAGGTGCAAAAGTTATGATGGTGTCAAAGGGTAGGTTAGGAAGTTCAGGACTTACACCGTTTGCAAAAGGAATATTTTCTTATGATGAAAAAAAAGAAAAGCTAAGCATTGATGAGTATGTAGCAAAAGTTTCAAGATCAGCACTTGGAACAAATAATGAGGTTTATACTAGACAGCTAGCACAGCATTCAAAAGCTAGAGTTGAAGAGTTAAAAGAGTGGGGATTTTTTGACTCGGCAATATATAATAAATCATTTTCAAAACCAATGAATGATAAAAAAATACCTCTTGTTGAAAGAGTGATGATAACAAATCTTCTTAAAATTGATGGCAAAGTAGCTGGAGCAGTTGGCTTTAGTTTGGATAATGAAAAGATAATTACTATAAGAGCTAAAAGTGTCATTATTTGTACTGGTTCTGGTGCTTTTAAACCAAATGGGTTTCCGATTTGTGACTTAACTCATGATGGTTCTATCATGGCATATAATATTGGTGCAAAGATTACAGGCAAAGAGTGGAATGATGGTCATCCTGCAAGTATGAAAAATTCAGCTGACTCATATGGAAATTGGCATGATATGTTTGAGCAAAAACCAAGTACTACAAAAGTTGAAGTACATCATGATTTAGGTGTAGACTTAAATTATATGGCATATGCTACTGGTAATAGCATCAAAATGGGACCTCCTGGTATAAGTAACTCTTCTGTACAAGGAGGTCCGTATGTTCCAAAAGAATTTGCAAGAAATGGTGGACCTCCTCAAGGTGGTGATGGTGAAAGAAGAGGTCCTCCTCCTGGAAAAGATGGAGAAAAAAGAGGACCACAGCAGTCTGGTGAAGGAGGGAAACCTCCCGGCATGAGTTCTAGCCCAGTTGGTGGTTCAAGTGCTGGTATGTCTATACATAAGTCTGAGGGGCTAACTCCTATAAACGATAAATGTGAATCAACAATAAAAGGGCTTTATGCCGCTGGAGATGCTCTTGGCTCTCATATGTCTGGAGGTATTTATACCCAAATAGGCTCGTCACTTTCTGGTTCAGCTGTTCAAGGAGCTATCGCTGGAGAAGAGTCTGCAAAGTTTTGTAAAACTATAGAGATGCCAATAGTATCTAAAGAACAAATAGCAAAAATAAAAGAAGATATTTTAGCGCCTTTAAAGAGAAAGGCTGGCTATTCTCCAGCTTGGATTACTCATACTTTACAAGGAATCGTAATACCAAACTTTGTTCTTTATATTAAAAAAGAGAGAATGTTAAAAGCTGCATTAGCATATGTAGAAGAGCTTAAAGAATCACATCTTCCTCATATTAAAGCTAGTGATATGCATGAGCTTAGATTGGCTCATGAAACAATAAATATGGTTATAAGTGCGGAGATGAAACTTAAAGCATCGTTAATGAGAAAGGAGAGTAGATGCAGTCACTATAGACTT
>JBLIEY010000100.1:0-10457 GCA_047633475.1 Sulfurimonas sp. | reverse complement strand
GATCCATGTATCCTGACATTGAAGACTTTGAACGAAGCTTTTCTATATCTGACTTACTTGAAATGTTTTGTGGACAAACAAGAGTACACTCATTGCACAAAGTACAATCCCAAACGCCGTTAGTTTGGATAGCTTCTATTTTTTCTAGCTCATCTTTTTCTCTGACATCACTAACATATCTCCAAACTCTAGTTAGAGAAAATGGTCCTAAGAACTCTTCATTTACAGCATAAACTGGACAAGCACTATAGCATGCACTACACATGATACAATCACTTTGTATCTCATTTATTTTTTCGTTATCTTGAGTTATGTTTGCATGGGAAGTTAGTGAGTTCTGCCAAGCTTTTGCTTTTACATTGAAAGAATAAGCCTTGTCCATATCTACAACTAAGTCACGAAGAACAGGAGCGTTTTTAAGTGGTTCTACCAAATCTGCATCTTGGACTTTGTGTACGCAGGCTAACACTTCTTTACCATTGACTCTCATTGCACAACTACCGCATACTCCACTTTTACAACCACTAGCGAATGTTAGTGTAGCATCTTGAGTTTTTTTAATAGTTTGTAAAACACTTAAGAGTGTGGCATCTTGAGTTTGGACTTCATACCCTGCAATATCTTTTCTTTGGATTTTAATTTTCATGAAACAACTCCATTTCTATCTACTATGGTATGCATCTTAAACTTTTCATTTTCTTGGGGGAAGTCTTCTCTAAAATGAGAGCCCCTACTCTCATCTCTAGTAATGGCTCCTTGTAAAACAAGCTTACTAAGTTCTAACATATTTTCAAATTCTAAAAATTCTGTAAGATTTG
The DNA here is from genome assembly GCA_047633475.1 of Sulfurimonas sp. Lineage (GTDB taxonomy): Bacteria > Campylobacterota > Campylobacteria > Campylobacterales > Sulfurimonadaceae > Sulfurimonas. Next base: position 9,639 of record JBLIEY010000100.1, on the reverse strand, counting down.
TGTTATATACTTTTGACTTATCACTAACACCCATTAAATGTATTTCACTTAATAAACATTCTACTTTTTTCAAAGATGCTTCAAGAGTGTTTTTGCATCTTGAAATACCTACATTTTTGTAAAACATATCTCCCAATTCTTCTCTTATCTTGTAAAAATCTATCTCATTACTAAATGATTTAATTTTAGATAAAAAATCTTTATCACGTTTTAGTTGCTTAGAACTGTCGATTTTTTTATCAAAACTTTTAGAGTATAAGGCTGCATTCTTTCCTGCCTGTTCACCAAAAACTACAAGTTCTAAAAGAGAGTTTCCTCCAAGTCTATTAGCCCCATGAACTCTATGGTTAGCACACTCTCCAACTGCATAAAGACCTTTAACTATAGTAGATGATTTATTATCAACCTCAATACCACCCATAGTATAATGAGCTACAGGTTTTACAGGTATGAGGTCATAAACTGGATCAAGGTTTTCATAAAGTTTTGCAAGTTTTCTCTCTTGAGGAAGTTCTTTATTTATAAACTCTTCTCCAAGGTGTCTTATATCTAAAAAGATATCTTCACTTTTTTTCATCTCAGTATCAATAGCACGTGCCACTTCATCACGAGGAAGAAGTTCATTTACAAACCTTTCACCCTTTGAGTTTAAAAGAAATCCACCAGCACCCCTAGCGCTTTCTGAAATCAAAACAGATGAGCTTTTGAGTGCGGTTGGATGAAACTGTACAAACTCCATATCACTAACCCTAGCACCCGCACGAATAGCCGCAGCTAGTCCATCACCTGTTGTAGCACTTGAATTTGTTGAATGCTTGTCATAAATGCCACTATAGCCGCCTGTTGCAATAATAACAGATGCACTCTCATAAGTTTGCACTTCACCTGTACGTATATCTAAAACCACTGCCCCACAGGCAAAATTATCCTCTACTAGATAATCTAAAAGAAACTTTTCGTTTAGTATCTCAATACCCAAGCTAAGACATCTGTCGTAAAGAGTATGAAGAATTTTTAAACCTGTATAGTCCTGAGCATAACAAGCACGAGGAGCAGATGCACCACCAAGAGTTCTTTGAGCTATCTTTGCATCTTTAGTTCTGCTAAAACAAACTCCTATGCTATCGAGCCATGTTATAGCATCTGGTGCACTTTGGCACAAATGCCTAACAGCTTCTTCATTAGCAATTGAATGGGCAGATTTAAGTGTATTTTTCACATGCGCTTCAACACTATCTTCTCCCATATTTCCAAGAGCTGCATTTATTCCACCTTGAGCCATACATGTTTGACTTCTTGTTGGATACTCTTTAGTTATAACTACAACTTTAGCACCACTTTCATGAGCATTGATAGCAGCTACTAAACCTGCTCCACCTGCTCCTATAATTAAAACATCACTTCTCATTTATACACCATCTTTAAATAATTTCTGATTCTACTTTAATAACAAATACTGCACCAAATTCATTGTTTCTTACGGTTATTTTACCATTATGATAATCTTCTATAATGTTTTTGGACATATATAAGCCCAAGCCTGTACCATTTTTCTCTAACTTTGTAGAAAAATATGGGTCAAATATTTTCTCAATTGTTTCATTATCAACCCCGCCTGCATTATCACTTATTTCTACAAAAGAGTATGAACCTTCATCATAAGTTCTTATTTTAATATATGGATGTTCAATATTTTTATCTATTGAGTGTTCTTGTGCATTACTTATAATATTTAGTATTACCTGCATAAACTCATTTTCATGAAGGTTAGCCAATGCCTCAGAGTGTAAATCTAGATTTAGTCTAATATTATTTACATCAAGACTATCCTCTATAAGATTGCATGATTTTATAACCACTCTATCTAATTGCATTATTTCTGATTCTTTGTTAGGCCTGTAAAAATCACTAAAATCAGAAATTATTTGACTTAGATTTTGAATATTTATACCTATTTTATCTAGCTTTACATGTAAAAACTCTAAAAAATCTTCTCTTTGGAGCTTATCATCTAAATCATATTTATCAAGTTCAATAGCCATTCTAATAGCTATTTGCATAGTAGAGATTGAACTTAAAGGTTGTTTCCACTGATGAGCTATCATACTTAGCATCTCACCCATTTGAGCCAAACGAGATTGATGAAGTAAGTAAGCATCTTTTTTTACTATCTCACTAACAGCATTTTCAACTTTCGATTCTAGAGACTTATTTAATATCATAAGTTCAGACTTTAATTTTTCAAGCTCTCGATTCTTTTTATTTAAAATATATTGCCTATACAAAAATACAGCAGTAAGTATGAAAACAAGTATGAAAATCTTTTTTATATATTCATAGTCATAACCATTAGTATAGTTTATGGTTGCCCATTTACGTGAAATCTTTTCTAGCTGTTCTTTTTTTAAACTTTTTGAAACTTTTTCAAAGATATTAAAAAGAATATCATCATCATTTCTAACAGCGAAGTTAAGTTTTACATTATCTTTAAATTGTCCAGAAATCTTCAAATCTATCATTGTTGAGTGTTGCATATAATATGCCGCAGCCATAATAATGTCTATATGCCCAAAATATTTTCCATTTTGAACACCTAAATAGCCTTCTTCACGTGACTCTACAATATTTAATTTTATATTTGGATATTTATTTCGTAAAAGTTCTATAAATGAGTGTCCTGACACTACAGAAAATTCTTTATCTAAAACAGTTTCTATGTTTACAATATACTTTTTTGACTTATCAGTAATAATAACTAATGGCTCTTCATAATATGGTTTTGTGAAGTTTAAAAATTCTTTTCTTATGGGTGTAGGTTCTGCCATTGGCAAAACATCACATTCTCTTCTTTTTACTCTATCTACAGATTCTTTCCACGATTTAGTCTTCACTACCTTAAACGGAGTTTTTATTTCCTTTGAAACAATATCGAGTATATCCGCGCCTATTCCAATAAATTTGCCATTTTTTATAGCACTATATGGTAATTGATCAGGTATTACACATATTTTTATCTCTTTTTTATCTCTTAAATATTGTTTTTCTCTTTTATTTAGAGTATGTAAACAACGACCATAAACAAACTCATGAAGATCTAACTTATTATTCACTAGTCCTAATATTTTATATACATCGAATATTCTTTGAAGTTTATTCTCATTGATGTTACCTAGCTCGGTACCTTTTATGTAAGCAAGTTTCTTTAATTCATTTGCTTCAAAGATTAAAGCTTCTGCTGTTTTGTTTTGAGAGTTATATTTTCTCAGTATAACATTAACTGTTTCATCTATATTATCAAAGGCGTAATTCCAACCTTTCAAAGAAGCCTTTATAAATCTATCAACTCTTTTTGAATTACTTCGAACCTCATTCTTAGATGTAAAAAGATAATCACTATAAAAATTAAAACCTTCATCTGATGGAGAAAATAATTTATATGGTATATTTCTTTGATTTAATATATATGGCTCATTTGAAGTATATCCAGTATATAAGTCAACTCTGCCGTCTATTAATTCTTCAAGGTCAAAAGTATGCTCTTTATAAACCACATTATCATCGGCAACTTTATTTGACATTAACATAGCACTAATAGAGGCAGTTTCAATAGTATCATGAGTTAACATTAGTCTTTTACCTTTAAAATCTTCTATACTATTTATATTTGAAGATTTTAAACTTATTAAAGTAATGGGTGTTTTTTGGAAAATTGCAGAGAGTAGTACTATATTCTTACCATCTGATTCCTCTTTTATAATGCTAGAGCGACCAATACCAAAAGTTGCTCTACCACTAAGAACTTCATCTATAGTATCCATAGCATATTTATATTTTTTTAACTCTACATCCAGTAATACATCTTTATAAAAACCCTTTTCTTTTGCCATGTAATAACCAGCAAATTGAAATTGATCAAGCCACATAAGTTGTAATGATACTTTTTCTAATTTGTTTTGATTAGCACTTAAAGTAGATAAAAAGATTATTAATAATAATATGTTTTTCATGTTATATTATTATACCACAAGTGTTAAAAAGTAATATCTAGCGACTCTTAAACCTCCTGCGATTATAACAAACCAAACAAACTTTAGTCTAAGAGTCCCTGCTACAAGTGTTAGTGGATCTCCTATAATAGGTAACCAAGAAATAAGCAGAATAAAATAACCATATTTATGTCCATATTCTAAACTTTTAGTTCCGATTTTTGAAGAGGTTAGTTTTGTTTTTGTTTTATCGTAAAGCCAATAGCCAAACCAATAATTAACAATAATGGCTAAAATATTTCCACTCGAAGCGAAAACCATAGCATTGAAGACAGACATATTGTTTGAGAGAGCAGCAACAAATGCCACTTCTGAAGAGAATGGCAAAATAGTAGCTGCTAAAAAAGCAGAAAAAAATAGAGCTATTTCAGCGATAAAATATTCTCTATTACAGATGTTATTAAAGTTTTTCTAGCTTCAACGGATGCCCAAGCTATATGAGGAGTTACATAAAGATTTTCTTTGTTTTTTACATTTAGTAGTGGGTGATTAGGAAGCATCGGCTCATGTGTTAGAACATCTAAAGCAAAAGAGATATTTTTCTCATCTACAATCTTTGCAACAGCTTCCTCATTGATAATACCACCTCGTCCAAGGTTTAAAACAATAGCCCCGTCTTTACAAGTCAACAACTGTTCATAGTCTAAAAGATTGTTTGTTTTATCATTAAGAGGTGCATGTATAGAGATAATATCACAAGTTTTTAAAAGCTCATCTAACGAGGCACGTTGATAATCCTCAGTTCTATTTACTCCACTAGTTGAGTAGTAAAAAACTTCGGCTCCAAAAGTAGATGCTATATTTGCTACACCACGACCAATTGAACCCAAACCTATAATTCCCCACTTTTTACCTTTAACTTCAAAAAATGATTTTGATAAGTCAGTAAAGATAGGGTTTTTTGTATAAGCTCCACTTTTTACATATTCATCATAATATTTAGAATTACCTATTAGATAAAAGAGCATTGAAAAAGTATGTTGAATAACTGAATCAGTTGAGTAACCAGCTACATTCTTCACTTCAATATTTCTAGTTTTTGCTGCTTCTAAGTCAATATTATTCATACCAGTAGCAGCGATGCAGATAAGCTTTAAATTTTTAGCACCAGACATAAGTTCATCATCTATAACAACTTTGTTAGTAACTATAACATCAGCATCTGTTATTCTTTCTTGTACTTCATCTACTGATGTTGTTTTATAAACTTTAACATCACCTAAAGTCTCGAATGAGCTTAAGTTTGTATCTCCAAAACTAAGCGCGTCTAAAATAACTATTTTCATTTTATATTTCCTTTCTTGTACTTTTTATATATATCATAAACTTCACGGCTACGCTTCCTTTATGTTTGTAATTAATTCACGCGCTTTTTCTAAAGCATTTTCAACTTTATCAAAAACTAATGCTACAGCGAGTCTTCTTCCCTCATGAGATTCAGGTTTAGAGAAAACTCTTACAAATGAGTTATCACTAAATAGGCTGTCATCAACATCAACTACAGGAGCAAAACTATGTTTATCTGATTTAAAAGCAGCAGATGCACCATCCCCATAAAATGTAAAACCAAGTGGTAGACCAAGAACTGCTCTTAGATGCAATGCAAATTCACTTTGAGATTGTGTAATAAGAGTAACCATTCCAGTATCATGTGGACGAGGGCTTACTTCTGAGAAATATACTTCATCACCCTTAATAAAAAGCTCAACACCAAAAAGACCACGACCGCCAAGACCGTCAGTTATAGTCTTAGCCATATCTTGTGCTCTTTGACGTGCGATTTCACTCATTTGCATCGGTTGCCATGAAAATACATAGTCACCATCTCTTTGCTCATGTCCAATAGGTTCACAAAAAACAGTCTCTTTACCATTTCTTGCAGTAAGCATAGTAATTTCATAATCAAAATCAACAAAAGCTTCAACGATTAACTCACTAGCATCTCCACGCGCCTCTTTAGCAATCTCCCAAGATTTAGAAACATCTTCCTCGCACTTTAGTACACTCTGACCATGCCCTGAAGAACTCATAACAGGCTTAATAACGCAAGGGTAACCCATACGCTTAGATGCTTGTTTTAACCCATCTTCAGTAGTTACAAACTCATAAGGACCGGTTTTTAGTCCAAGAACCTCTGCCGCAAATGTACGAATATTTTTACGGTTCATAGTTTTACTAACTGCAGATGCGTTAGGAATTACGTTATAACCCTTATCTTCGGCTGCAAATAAAGCATCTATAGAAATAGCTTCAATCTCAGGTAAGATATAGTCAGGTTTTTCACGGTAGATTATCTCTAAAAGAGCGTCTTTGTCTTGCATATTTACAACGTATGAGCGGTGAGCAACATGATGAGCTGGTGCATTTTGATATCTATCAACAGCTACAACTTCAAGACCTAATCTTTGAGCTTCTATAGCTACTTCTTTTCCAAGTTCGCCTGAACCTAGCAACATTACTTTTTTTGAGTTTGATTTAAGGGGAGCAGAGAATTGCATGAATAATTCCTAAGGTAAAATATTAGAATTATTATATCGAAAAATTTATATGATAGGAATATTCCCACGCAGAAGGTGGGAATGAGAAAAAGGTTTAAAAATTTATATTAATTCTTTAAACCAATCAAAGTTTGAAGAAGCTGATCAGAGGTTGTAATAATCTTACCATTGGCTTGATAACCTCTTTGAATAATGATAAGTTGAGTAAGGGCTCTCGATAAGTCAACATTAGAAGCTTCAAGTGCAGCCGCTTGGATAAACCCACGACCCGCTGTTGCTGCTGTACCAATAATTGGATCACCAGAGTTCGCAGACTGAGTAAATACATTCCCGCCATCTGCTGAAAGACCTTCATTATTTGTAAACTTTGCCATACCAATTTGTGCAAGACCAAAAGAACGACCGTTTGAAAAAGAACCAACTAAAGTACCACTTTGATCAATTCTAATACCAACTAAATCTCCACCCGTAAAACCATCTTGAGAAATTCCAGAAGTAGTAGATAGTGAATCAAAACTTGTCATTCCATCAAAGGCATTTCCTGTACCAAAGCTAAGATTCACTTGCTGATCAGGAGCAGAACCATTATTTCCTGAAAAAGAAATATTTGGAGGATTGTATGTTGCAAGTGAACCATCATTATTAAAACGAATAGAACCTGCTTTTTCATTAAATGGAGCAGTTGTATCTATTGTTGCCGGAGGGGGAACACTAACAACCATATCCCACGTACTACCAGTAGTAGAGTCAAGTGCAGTTTTTCTAAACTCCATTCTTACTGTATGTTTAGAACCAAGTGAATCAAATAGATCTATTGAACTAGAGTGTGTAGCCGCGTTAAAACTTTGTGAAAATGCTTTTCCTCCACTAGCAGCAGGGAGAACTGAATTTAGAGCTTCCATACTTTTGGTAAAACTTGCATTGTTTGTTATACCCGGTTCAATTATAGCTGTCATTTTAAGGTTAAGACCATAGTCATTAGCCCCACCACCAGGGTTACTAAGCTCTAATTTACCTTGTTCATTAACAATTATTTTAATATTATTTTCATCTGTTTCAAGCCCATCACCATTCGCATCCCTAGCTTCTCTTTCTAATGCATATCTTAAATCAGCGATTGTTTTAAATTTTTTGTCTGCACCAGGTACAGTTACTGCTCCGGCTGAATCATATTGATATTTATGTGCTGTCTCAACACTATTTGCAGCTGACAATCCGGTACCTGCATCAGCTCCTACAATTCGAATATTATGAGATGCAGAGGTTCTTGAATTATCATTTGTCAAAGTCATCTGTTTTGTTTTTAAATCATATGAAGCCATAATTCCAGTAATAGCTGATTGAGCATTAATTGCTGCAGCAAACTTATTACCATTTATATCTTGACTACCCGAACTAGTAGAACTAATGTCAATTAAACTTCCATCATCTAATTTAAACTGAATTGCTAAAGGTGCTGTAGCTGAAACTGGACCAGCGGCTGTTGCTTTTGAAGTTTGAAATGAAGCCCAAACACCTTGATCTTTTTGAAGAGAAAAAGCTTTCCCTGTCTCATCAAACATTATTCCTAAATCATCAGATGCTATAGGGTTTCCATTTTTATCAACTGCTGGAAAATTTTCTGGGAGTTCCCCGGTAGGAACGCTTGGAACACTATAAGATGGAGAGAAGCTCTCCACTAATGGTCCTGAGTTAAGGTTAGCTTTTAACACAACTTCTTTTGTTCCATTAGCCGGAGTTGTTAGCCCTGGAGGAATGTTTATATCTGTAATTGGTGCTGTAGAATCAACATCACCAGTTACTGGATCTCTTAACCAACCCTGAGTGATAAAACCATTATTGTCAACAAAATTTCCACCTGCATCAAATTTAAAGTCACCTGCACGAGTAAATTTATAAGTGTTACCACCATCAGGAGAAACAATGAAAAAACCATCTCCCTGAATAGCAACGTCTGTATTTTTATCAGAATTTTGTATTGAACCTTGTGAAAATATAGTTGTCTTGGAACTTACCGTAGATCCAAGTCCTACTTGAACAGGATTTTTACCACCAAGAGCACCTTGTGGAGCAGTAGCGATAGCTTTTGTTTGAGCTAAAAGGTCTGAAAAATTTGCACGAGAGTATTTAAAACCTACAGTATTAACATTTGAAATATTATTTGACTCAATATCCATTGCTACTTGATGAGATTGTAAGCCTGATACACCGGAAAAAAGTGATTTTAACATCTTATATCCTTTTATTTATTTCATAAATTTAAGGGAACCTCTTCCACTTATTTATGAAGATAAAGGAACTAGTTCCTTTATCTTCGTTAACACTAGGTTTTACTCGGCGTAAATCCCAAGACACCAGTGTCTTTTTACTTATTATAGATAAGTAGCACTTTTTGTGCCAACTTTATCAGTTATTTTAGGCATCCATTTCTAAAGCTTTTTTCATCATCTCATTTGCTGTAGTAATTGATTTTGAATTTGCATCGTATGATCTTTGTAAGATTATTAGGTCTGTTAAGCCTCTAGGTAAATTTACATTTGAACTCTCAAGTTTATAGTTTATTACACTAGCTCCAATAACATTTTCACCATTTTTATCTTGATAAAATATTGGTTCTCCACTGTTATCACTTGAATAAAATCTTGCTCCACTAGCACGATCGAGTCCTTGCTCATTTCTAAAATGATAAATAGCAACCTTTCCTACACTGCTTTGCTGCCCATTTGTAAATGTAGCAATTACTTCAGCATTTTTGTTAATCATATAGCCTTCTAACTCACCACCAATTGCACCATCAGTTATACTAGAAGAGGTAATAGCTAAATTACTCATAGCAATAAGACCATCAAAGCCACTTCCCAAATTAATATTTATATTTGTACCATTGTTATCAATAGTTTCTAATGTTGAAGATTGCAAAGAACCATCTGTACCAAACTTTAATACACCATTCTTAGTATCATATATTTCTTCACCATCATGGCTTTGAGTTACAGCCGTAACATCCCATTGTGTGCCAACTGCGGCTTGTGGTACTGACTTTGTAAAGGTAAGTTTTAAATGGTTTCTATTGTTGTCTTTATCTATAACGCTTG
>JBLIEY010000099.1:0-10595 GCA_047633475.1 Sulfurimonas sp. | reverse complement strand
TATAAAAAAATTTAAACAATATTATGACAAAAACAATAAAGTTTTGCTTTTCTTAAATTTTGAATCTTCATCAATTAATGATACCTTTAAAAGTGACCAATATTATTTTGAAGAGGTTTTAAATTCACTAGATATTCCAGCTAAGAATATTGTACTTGAAGTAAAAGAAGATTCAGTAAAATCCATAGAGTCTCTTAAAAATTTTACTTGTTACTACAGAGAAAAAGGTTTCAATATTGCGATAGATGACTTTGGAACAGGAGATTCTCAACTTGATAGGCTCTCTATAGTAAAACCAGATATTGTAAAAATAGACAAATCTCTTTTAATGGATATTGAGACAAATGATATAAATGCTGCAATTTTAAAAGCTATAGCGAATATGTGTTATAAAATAGGTGCAATTGCCCTATCTGAAGGGGTGGAAAATGAAACAGAAATATTAAAATCATTAAACTTTGGAGTAGATCTTTTTCAAGGATATTATTTTGCACATCCAAGTATAGATGCTCCCGATAAAGATGACTTATACATCAAGATGCAAAATGTAGGCTATAAACATAGACATTATTTAGAATCCACTATAAAACTTAAACGCAAATCATTCATAAAAGCTTCAAACATATCTAAAAAAATAATATCTATGATTAATGTTCAAGACATCAGTAAAAATGAAGAAATTTTAGAGTTAGTACAATCTAATAAAAAAGTTGAAGCTCTCTACCTCATCGACATAGAAGAATCTAAACAAGTAGGAAACACTCTATTTATGGCTGAACAAAAAGGTTTTTATGAGCCTTCAGTTGATGGTGAAGATCACTCTTTAAAAGAGTACTTTTATATATGTAAAGACTCAAAAGACGGCAAGTTTATCTCTGAAAAATATATATCAAATGCATCTGGAAATGTATGTCGTACATTTACACAAAAGTTTTCATATAACTCTAAAGAATTAATACTCTGTATTGATTTATATCTATAATGAATTAGCAAAAAAGATTACTAAATTGCTTTTTCTTGCTGATGATTTATTAATCACCTAAATCTTCTCTACTTTAGAATATACTGTATAATTTAGCATATTAAAACAACTTTTAGGAAAATATATGCAAGAATATAATAGTACATATAAGGAAAATTCTCTTGAAATCGAAAACTTTTTAATAGAAACAGTTTTTAATCTAGGAAATATACAAAACAGAGGAGAGCATAATTTTAAAAAAATTTTTAAAGTCTTTCCTTCTCTTGAATTAATCTATACCTGTGATGAAGATACAATGCTGCAAATATCTGAAAATGTATACAGAAATAAAACTAGCAAGATACCGGTAGGAAGAAATAGGGATTATCTATTACGCAAACTTAAATTCGACGCAAGTGGAATTGCAGTTACAAGACCATATATAAGTAGTGGTACAGGTGAAACTTGTGTTACTGTAGCAAAAAGTGAGGATGGTATATTATATTTTCTTGACTTTAATGTATCTGTTTTACTTCAAAGACTCGGTCTCATAGAAGTTCATAAATCTTTTAACTTTGTAAGTAAAAGTTTCTATTTTTTAACTGCAAACATTATGATACTCTTGGCCCTTTTTACTATAGGCTATTCCATGTATGAGTTTATAAGTTCACTCTTACTTAAAGGTGGATTATCTATAGAGGCAATTTTTAAGCCAGTTATTGCTCTCACACTAGGGCTAGCTATTTTTGACCTTGCAAAAACTGTTTTAGCTCAGGAAGTAATCTTTAAAAGTTATTCCAAGAATTCTTCAGAAGAATATAAAGTTTTAACTAAATTCTCGATAACCATCATTATTGCTTTACTCATAGAATCCCTTATGGTAGTATTTAAAATTGCTATAGATGATTACTCTCATATGATTCATGCTTTTTATCTCATAGGGGGAGTTTCTACACTAATAGTATCCTTAGGATTATTTATATATTTCACAACAAAGAAAAGCCAAAATATAGAATAAAATTCATTAAGACATAAATTCATAAATAACTAAAAAAAATGAGTATTGTGCTACAATATTTCAAAGAAATTATTTTTGAAGGATGTCTATATGCCAACCAATACTATACAATCAGTTTGTTCAGAACTGATATCAAAAAAAGATTTAATTATTAGTGAAGCACTTTTTAAAAGTGTTATCAAAGAAGAAATTATTACCCAAATCATTGATGATGTCAAAAGACCATCAATAAATATATATGCCACTTCACAGTTATACTTATCTTCAATATTACCTCTTTTACACGACTTTGGATTTGTAATTATTGACGAAGTTTCATATAAAGTGCTAAAAGAAGATAAAGACATCTATATAAACCGTTTCAATCTAAAGATGGATGATACAAAAATCATATCTGAGTCTAGATGCAATATAGAGAAGGTTATCTCTGATTCATTAAATAGAAAAATCCTTCCCAGATGCAGACTGTTTTCACTTGTTTATAATCAGAACCTCTCTATTAGAAAAATCTTACTTCTTCGTGCAATGATTGAGTACATTGACCAGTCTGTCATAGCACTAAATCAAACAACGATTCTTCACACTATTACAACGAATCCAGAAATATCAAAACTTTTTGTTGATTATTTTATTTGTAAATTTAACCCAGAGATGCTAAAACGTGAAAAAAGCATGCAAGACATTGAAGTAAATATAGAAGAAAAAATAAAAAATATTCCAAATATCATGGAAGATAAAATTTTAAAGATTACTTATTCTTTAATAAAAAACCTTACTAGAACAAACTACTTTTTGTATAACGATGCTATCGCTTTTAAAATAGATACTGCAACTTTCTCTGAGAACCTAAAAGGACTTCAACCAAATATAGAAGCATTTGTATATCACCAAGATTTTAGTGGCCTGCATCTTCGTATGAGTAAGATTAGTCGTGGTGGGATTAGATGGAGTGAGAGACATGAAGATTATAGACAAGAGATAAAGTCACTCATGATTACTCAAAATGGTAAAAACTCTATTATTATTCCAGATGGAGCAAAAGGTGGATTTATTATAAACAAAGATTCCCAAGGTGTTAGCAAAGAAGTTTTTGAGAGTATCTACAGTGCCTTTATAAATAATATGCTTGATTTAGTTGACAACATGATAGACGGAGTAGTAGTAAAACATGAAAAAATCGTAGCTTATGATGGTGACGACGCTTACTTTGTAGTTGCAGCAGATAAAGGAACAGCATCTATGAGTGATGTTGCAAATAAGATAGCAGTGGATCGAGGCTACTGGCTCGGAGATGCATTTGCAAGTGGAGGGAGTAATGGATTTGGACATAAAGAGTTAGGAATCACTGCCCGTGGTTCACTCATGTCTTCTGAGAGATTTTTCATACAAAGAGGCATCGATATTCAAAAGCAAGCAATTAGTATTGTTGGCATTGGAAGTATGAATGGTGATGTATTTGGGAATGGTCTTTTATACTCCAATAAATTTAGTTTGTTAGCTGCAATCTCTCATAAAGAAATATTTATAGACCCTAATCCAGATACGCAAATAAGCTTTAACGAGAGAGCTCGCTTATTTACTTCAAAAAATGGTGCTTGGGGTGCTTATAACAAAGAACTAATTTCTGAAGGTGGCGGAGTATTCTTACGTTCACAAAAAAATATAGAACTAAGTAATGAAATAAAAAAAATGATTGGGACTACAAAAAAGTTTATTAGTGGTGAAGAGCTTGCTAAAAAAATTCTTATGCTAAAAGTTGATATGCTCTTTAATGGAGGGGTTGGAACTTATGTAAAGGGTTCAGATGAAAACAATCTAGACATTGGGGACAAACAAAATGAAGCTGTAAGACTAGATGCTAACCAACTTAAAGCGAAAGTAGTTTGCGAAGGCGGAAACTTAGGCTTTACTCAAAAAGCACGAATAGAGTATGCAAAAAATGGTGGAGAGATAAATATAGACGGGATTGATAACGCTGCTGGTGTAAATACCTCCGATCATGAAGTAAATCTAAAAATACTTTTAAACATCATAAAATCAAAAAATCTATTAGACGAGAAAGAAGCCAATAGAATACTACAGAATCTTACCGAACAAGTTGTAAATCTTGTTTTATGGAGTAACTATAATCAGGCTTTGGCAATATCAAGAGATTCCAACTTAAGTATAAGCTATTTGGAAGATTTCTTATCAGCTATTGAAGTTCTTGAAACTAATCTTTCAAGCTTTAAGAGGCATGATTTTTTCATACCTAAAAATGAAAATATAAAAGAAATTTTATGTAATGACTCCTCTATTGTAAGACCAGTAATAAGTCCAATAATCTCATACTCTAAAATTTTTGTAAAACGTGTATTGCTTGATTCCAAGCTTATAGATGAGCCTTTTGCAAATCAATTTTTGTTTAAATACTTTCCTAAATCTTTTCTAAGTGCTTACGAAAATGAGATTCTCAAGCATCCACTTCGCCGTGAAATCATAGCAACAGTAATGGCCGATATCATTATAAATCTTCAAGGTTGTACTTTTATATCTGATTTTAATAGAAGAGGCAAAGAAAACTTTTTACTTAAAGCAAAATCTTATCTAATCATAAATCAGCTCTTTGATGCGAATGATATTAGATTCGAAATATATAGAAATGACTTTAAAATGGTAGTATCACAACAGTATAAGCTTCTTGATGAGATAGAGAGAACACTTGGTTTCAGTACAAGGTGGTTGCTTAAGTATTTAAGTAAACATCAAGTAGATGTAAACCATATACTTGAATATCAAGATGATTTATTTAAAATACTCGGTAATGTAAATCAAGAGAACATTGTTAAAATTCTTGATGATAACAACAAGTTTAATCTTTTCTTTAGTGCTATTGATTACCTTAAATTTGCTGTAGCAGCTATAATGGTTAAAGAAAATTCATCTCAAAGTTTTAATGATGTAGCTGTATTATTTTATCTAGTTGTAAATGAATTTAGAATCTTAGAGATTATAACTCTGCTAAATAATATAGAGATAAAAAGTATCAGTGAGAAAATTCTACGTCATCAAATACTTCAATATATCGAGCACATTGTTGTACACTTTACAGAAGAGATTTTAGGATTTCAAAGACTAAATGAAACACCACAGATGGCATTTGATAACTATTTAGAAAATGCTAAGATAGAGTTTGATGACATCAAAACTAACATAAATAACTTTATGCAAAAAGAGGTTAAATGTGTTGAAGAAGTAAGTATAACTGTAAACCAAATAATGACATCTATCATTTAAATGATTGGTGTTTATAAGTCAGTATTCATTATAATGCTAAGTATATATAAAGACTATTAATTGGATAATAATTGAACTGGCTTAACTTTTTTGATAATAAACTTACACAACTTCGCCATACATTTGGAAGAGGTATAAATGCAACTATATCTCCGGATGAAGAAGATCTATTTAACAAATCATCCGAAGCATTTGAAAAACAAGATATATTACTAGCTTATGAATATTTTTTTAAATCTTTACAAAATTATTCGGGTGATAATTCAAACAATAATATAATCATAGATAGAAAAGACGACAAACTAAGTTTTGAACTTTATCAAGGCAGTGCAAAAATTACAGGTATCGTAACTGAAAAAAATCTTTATGCAGAAGCTATCATGCTTAAAAAAGTCGATGCAGAAGTTGCACTCAAGCGATACATATTAGAGAGAAATTATCAACTTACCTATGCTTACTATTTTAGCGATGATGAATATATAAAACTAAAACTTTACCACGATAACATTACTGCATCTCCTCAAAAAATTTTCTTTCCACTAAGGGAGATAGCTCTTAATGCAGACTTTGATAAAGAGTATATAAAAATGGAGTTTAGTGATGTTACAATTAAAGACACCAAGCATCTAGTTAAACTAAATGAGCAAGAGTTACAAATAAAATACGACTTTTTGCATAAATGGATAGATGAATTGGATATTAAAATATCAAAACTTCCAACAAATGATAATGCAGGCATGCAAGCATTTTTATATCTACATATTCTTTTTAAAATAGACTATCTTTTAGTTCCCAGATTTGAAATCTACCAAAAAATAAGTAAAAAAATACAGATTTACTTTGGTGATGACACTGCTTCCATAGAGTCTAAAAATGAAGAGTTAAAAAAATATATAGATAAATTAAAAAAGATGAAATTTGAAAATTTTAGCACAAAATTTTATAATTCAAAATATACCTTTAACCCTATGGAAAAAACCTCACATGAAGAAATTTGTAACTTTATAAGCGAATCACTAATAAAAATAAGATGGTATAAAAACAACCGCTACTCGCAGATTATTCCAACTATATATAAATACATATCTTTTTATATTCTATATAGCTATGGACTAAACCCTATTACTAAGTCACTTATGCACACTTTAGTTGAGACTCAAAATCCAGATTTTTTTGAAGCACTTGAGTACACTCCTCTTTATGATGAAGATAAAAAAATATTTTCTAAAAAAGAAATTATAGTAAAAATAGATGAAGCAATACAACCCCACAAAAGTCAATACAAAGAACTTGAATCTTTTGGAGATAAACTTAACTTTTCATCTTTTAATGAACTAAGTAATAGTTATCTCCTTCAAATAAAACATCTTAATTTTGAGGAGATATAGACAATGAATACTCAAATAATTTTAGATACATATATTGAAAATATCATTCAAATTATGACACCATACGGCAGTGGAACTGGATTTATTATCGGTGATTTAATCATTACAAACTCACATGTTGTTGGCGGTCTAAATGAAGTAGTTATAAGTTCTAAACTTATAAAAAGGACTATTGCCAAAGTAGTATATGATGACCCAGATTATGATTTAGTTTTTATACATGCAGAATTTGAGATACCAAAAAATAGACTAAAATTATCAACTAATATTCCGCAAAATGAAGATACAACAGTTGCCATCGGACATCCTTATGGATTAAATTATACAGCAACTGAAGGTATTGTATCAAAGGATTCAAGGCTTTATGATGACTTAGAATATATACAAATAGATGCAGCTATAAACCCTGGAAACAGTGGTGGACCACTTCTAAATATTGAAGGGGAAGTTATTGGTGTAAACACTTTTATTATACAAAATGCGAATAACCTTGGTTTTGCTTTACCATATTTTTATGTTGAGGAAACCATTAAGAATTTTAAAGAGATAAATGGTATAAATATCATCAAATGTCCATCTTGTAAAAATCTTATTAAAGAGAAGGAAATTAAAAATGATTACTGCCCTGAGTGTGGCACAAAGTTAAAAGTTGCAAAACTAAGAAGAAAAGGCTATAACCCAACTGGTGCTACAAAACTGATGGAAGATATCTTAGCTTCTCTTGATGTTAATGTAACACTTGCAAGACGCTCACAAGCATCATGGAGAGTAGACCATGGAACCACTAGAGTTGAAATAAACTACTATGAAAATGGTATAATAATAGGTGATTCGAAGTTATCTAGACTTCCAAAAGAAAACATAAATGACATTTATGAGTATCTACTAAGTGAAAATGAAAAACTAACTTACTTGCAATTTTCCATAAATGAGAATAGTATCTATCTTTCTTATCTTATTGTAGATTCATCACTCACTCTAGATGAGGGTAAGATAGCACTAAAAAGACTTTTTGACTTATCAGAGCAATATGATGAGATCTTAATAAACAAATACAAAGCAATAAAATTAAAACGAGATGAGGAAGACAAATAATGGGTAAATTTTTAGAATTCAAGATAGACTTGGACAACTTTATAAATGATTTAAACACGAAACTAGAAGCGAACAACAAGAAGATAGAAGAGCTTTTAAAAACACAGACTAAGACTTATGCTAATTTTGTAAAACCATTACAAATGCTAGAAGAGCGTTTAGAGCTTTTCTTTACTCCTCTATCGCATCTAAACTCTGTAAATAATTCAGATGAGACACAAAAAATATATGCTGATTCTTTGCCGATAATAACAGAATACTCAACAAAAATATCTCAGAACTTAGACATTTACAATGCTTACAAAGAGATACAAAAAAATGAAGAAAGTTCTCTTAACTCTGAGCAAAAAAGAGTAGTAGAGTTAAATATCCTACATTTTGAACTAAGTGGTGCTCACTTAGATGCCGCGTCAAAAGAGAGACTTCAAGAGATAAATATAAAAAAGAGTGAACTATCAAACAACTTCTCTCAAAACTTACT
Organism: Sulfurimonas sp.; assembly: GCA_047633475.1. Taxonomy (GTDB): domain Bacteria; phylum Campylobacterota; class Campylobacteria; order Campylobacterales; family Sulfurimonadaceae; genus Sulfurimonas. The sequence continues at coordinate 2,376 of JBLIEY010000099.1, read as the reverse complement.
AGATGCAACTAACGCTTATGAGTTTGTAACTGAGGATATAGAAGATCTGGAGGGTTTACCTGAGAGTGATATAGAAAGTGCGAAGTTTAAGGTGTCTTGCGATCCTAGAGAGAACGCACTGGAATGTGCAGAAGAAGGAGAAACAAAATACAAGTTTACTCTTCAGATGCCATCGTACATCGCATATATGACTTATGGTAAAAATGCACAAATCAGACAAGCACTATATAAAGCTTATGTAACTAGAGCTCCTGAGAATGCCGCTATCATAGATGAAATGTTATCTCTTAAAAATGAGATGAGTAAGATACTTGGATTTAGTAGTTATGCAGAGTATTCACTTGCATCTAAGATGGCAAAAGACACTACAAGTGTAAATGAGTTCTTACAAACTCTTGTAACTAAGTCTAAAGCTCAAGCCGTAGAAGAGTTAAAAGAGGTTCAAGCTATGGCTCTAGCTCCTCTACAAAGCTTTGATAGTGCTTACTATAGTGAGATACTAAAAAAAGAAAAATATGACATAGACGAAGAGTTATACCGTCCTTACTTTGAACAGACAAGTGTACTAAATGGAATGTTTAAGTTTTTAAATAAACTGTTTGGTATTAGTTTTAAAAAAGTGGATGAAAAACTTTGGGATGAAAAAGCAACTTCATATGATATTTACCTTGGTGATGAGTTAAAATCAAGAATATATATCGACCTTGAAGCTAGAAAAACTAAAAGAGGCGGAGCTTGGATGCATAACTGGCAAGCTCATTGCAAAGATGAAAATGGAGAGACACAACTTGCATCTGCATTTATTGTTTGTAACTTCCCTGCATCTAGTAAGACACAGAAATCTCTTCTGCGTCATGATGATGTTGTTACACTTTTTCATGAGATGGGACATGCAATTCACCATCTACTTAGTAATGTAAATGAAAACGAAGTTAGTGGAGTAAATGGTGTTGAATGGGATGCAGTTGAATTTCCTTCTCAGTTTTTAGAAAACTTTGCTTTCGAGCCACATGTTTTAAAACTATTTGCATCTCACCATGAGACAGGAGAGGTTATCCCAGATGAGATGATAGAAAAACTTGTTCGTGCCAAAAACTTTTTATCTGCATCTGGAATGCTTAGACAGTTAGAGTTTTCTATATTTGACTTTAAACTTCATACAGAGCTTTACAAAGGAGATGAAGTTCAAGAGTTGCTAAATAGTATTAGAAAAGATACTGCTCTTATTAAAACTCCTGATTATAACAAGTTTCAAAATGGTTTTTCACATATTTTTGCAGGTGGTTATGCAGCTGGGTATTACAGTTATAAGTGGGCTGAAGTATTAAGTGCAGATGTATTTTTCAGTGTAGTTGATGAAGGAATATTTGGTTCTGAGACTGCTAAAAAATACCTTGACATCGTTTTAAACGGTGGAGGAGCAAAAAGTATGGATGATTACTTTAAAGAACTTATGGGTAGAGAGCCAAATCCTGAAAACTTACTAAGGTTAAACGGCATTAATTAGTGAAAATACTTTTATTGCTCTTTGCCCTATGGGCTACACTACTTGGAGATAAGACTATGACAATAGCAACTTACAATGTAGAAAACCTTTTTGACTTAGAGCAAAAGGGTTATAAGTACACAGAATACAAGCCATATACGAAATCAAACTGGAATAAAAAAACATACAAAATCAAACTACAAAATATTGCTAAAGTTATAAAAGATATAGATGCTGATATTATAGCTCTGCAAGAAATTCATTCACTACAAGCACTAAAAGACTTAAGATTTACACTTAAACAATACGGTTTATATTATCAGTATTATTCTATTGCAGATAAAAAAAACACTGCTATTAAAGTTGCATTTTTAAGTAAAATTCCATTCGTATATTCAAAAGAATTAAGTGTTACTTTAAATAGTAAATATAGAAATATCTTAGAGAGTAAATTCAATATAAATGGTAAGGATTTATACATCTTTACTAATCATTGGAAGGCTAAATCTGGCCCTGAGAGTATGAGAATAGTATCTGCAAAGGCTCTTAGAAAAAGAATCTATGAAATAGGTTACGATAAAAATATAATATTACTTGGAGATTTTAACTCTCACTATGAAGAGTATAAAATATTTAAAAAAAATAGAAAGCATAATGATACAAATGGTAAAACCGGAATCAACAATGTGTTAAGAACTATAAAACAAACGAATAAAGCTTCAAATACAAAATACATAAAAGAAAATTTTTACAATCTTTGGTATGACACAGATGCTGAGAGTAGGTATTCTTATATTTTTAGAGGTAAAAAAGAAGCACTAGACAATATTTTAATCTCACAATCACTTCTAAATAAAAGTGAAATATATTATGTAAATGACAGCATTATA
>JBLIEY010000098.1:0-10619 GCA_047633475.1 Sulfurimonas sp. | reverse complement strand
GGAACTATCTTCATTCCCTTATGCTCAATCGGCTCAATGCCTAGCATCCCTACATTTTCTAAACACTTCATATGTGTCAAATAACTCTGTCCAAATGTCATAAAAAATCTTATACGTTTTAAACCTTTGATATGTTTTACAAGTGATTCCATTTCTTCATGATAAAGAAGGTATGAATCTTTTGGCCCTACTTCAGGATAATCCCAAACTTGCATAATCTCCATAGGTTCAGTCTCTATCCACTTACCATTTTCCCAATATCTACCTTTTGAACTTACTTCACGTAAATTTATTTCAGGGTTAAAATTTGTAGCAAAAGCGTAACCATGGTCACCCGCATTGCAGTCAAGTATATCTATAGTATGTATCTCATCAAAATAATGTTTTTGAGCATAAGCACAAAATACATTCGTCGCACCAGGATCAAAGCCACTTCCAAGAAGGCCCATAATTCCAGCTTCTTTAAACTTAGAATCTCTCTCCCATTGAAGTTTATATTCAAACTTAGCTTCATCAGGATGCTCATAGTTTGCAGTGTCAAGATATGGTGTCTTAGTAGCTATACAAGCATCCATAATACTCAAGTCTTGATAAGGAAGAGCAACATTAATAACGATATCTGCCTTACAATCATTTATAAGCTTTATAACTTCCTCTGTAACATCAGCATCTACTGTTGTTATATCAATATCAGCATCTTTAAAATCACTTTTGATGACTTCGCATCTACCTATACTTCTGCTAGCTAAAACTATTTTTCCAAATACATCCGAATTTTGTACACACTTGTGTACAACCACACGACTAACGCCGCCTGCGCCAATAATTAATGTTGTCAAAAACTTTCTCCTAAATATAAATAAAATGAATTATCGCCATCTTCTGACGAAGCATAAGCTAAATAAAATGGACCTAAAAATGTATCTGCAGCAACATAAGCACTCACTGATTTTTTAAAATCTTGAATATTTTTATGTTCACCATCATACCAAGCATCACCGACTTCTAAAGAAAAGCCAGCATACAAGGGAGCATTTATAGAACCAAAAAAACCGCCATTCTTTAACTTGTATCTGTATTTTGCAACTCCTAAAACCATATGATTTCCAGATAAGTAATATGGTTTATATCCTGACATATTAAATAATCCACCTAATATATACTTATCACTCAATATAAACTTACTCCCGTCATTATTATTATTAAAAGTAGTACCAATTTTTACATAAGTTGTTATATTGTTGTTGTATAAAGTAACTGGTTTTTTTATATCAAAATAAAGTTGTTCATGATCATAATCACTCCCAAGACCACTCAACTCTTTTGTCCACTTTAAATTCCACTTTACACCTGTACTCGGAAAATTAAAGTCATCTAAAGTATCAATTAAAACAGAAGCATAGAGAGGTCTTGATTGATACTCACCATATGTACCACTAGAAACATCTATTGTATCCTGAAAAGCCCCAATTCCTGCCTCAAATTCATAGTTGGTTGTAACATGCGCACCAAAGCTAAGCGAAGTTCCATAACTTTTTGTTTCAAGCTCAATTGTAGAATCATCGAAAGACAGGTAATCTATTTCATTTTCATACATAAATGATGGTTTTAGATAATATCTTTGCATTGAGTCAAGAGGTAGAAAAAATTCAGAATACAAACTTTGATCTTCTCCCAATTCAATGTCAGTTTTCCATTCACTCCAATATTTATTAAAACCAAATGTTGTAAATCCAAATTTTAATGAGTAGGATGAATGCCCTTCAAAATCATCTGCTATACCTAAAGCGAATCTAATATCAGCAGTATTGTTCCAATTTGGAGTTGTAATAACAACAAGTATATTCTTCCCATCAACTTCTTTTAATTCATAGTCTACACTATCAAAAATAGTCATATTGTAAATATGCAACAGATTTGCTCTAAGGAGATTTTCATCAAGTCTATCTCCAACTTTGACCTTTATTCTTCTTAGGATAGATTCATTGCTAATCTTTGTATAATTTTGTATCTCTATAGCATCTATAATAGGATTTATACTTTTAACTATTATCCTATGTTTTTCTTGATATTTTTTATATTCTTCATCACTTAAACTAAGATGCTTCAATTCAGTATCATATGATTGCATCGTGATATCAAAACCTTTATCTATAATATTTTTATATTTATCAGCATCTAATCCATCAAAACCCTTAAGGTCTGGTGTAAGCAAAATATCTTTATCACTTAGTTTTAATATTGATTCATTAACATTTTTTCTCATTAATATATCAACTAACTGTCCAAGAACTACAAAGTATGAGTTGACATCTATCTTTTGATTGAATTTTTCACTAACATCAACAGCTATGATAATATCAGCACCCATGTCTTTAGCAAGTTGAACTGGTAGATTGTCACTAACCCCACCATCAACAAGATCTAAACCATTTATATTAATAGGCTGAAATCCACCAGGAACAGAACTAGAAGCATAGATAGCTTTTGCAAGTGAACCAGACTTCAAAACAACAGGATTACCGTTAATTATATTTGTAGCTACCCCGCGAAATGGAATAGGAAAATCATCAAACTCTTTAATCTGATTAACAGGCTGTGTCTCTTGCATAAATTTCAAGAGCATCGGTTCTCTCTTTAAAACACCCGTAGGTAAAACAAGAATGCTTTCAGAATTTATTCCAAGACTAAGACGACCTTGATATGTATACCCTACTTCTTTAACTCTCATAGGAGTATCTTTACGATCATACTCAGTTCTTATATACTCCATCCAATCAGCTGAAGTAAGCATATCAATTATATATTCTGGAGATCTTCCAGATGCGTATAAACCACCTACAAAGGAACCCATACTAGTACCAACTATAATATCTATAGGAATTTTTTTTTCTTCTAAAGCCTTCAGTACACCAGCATGTGCACCACCTCTAGCTCCACCACCACTTAAAACAAGTGCTATTTTTGGTCTCTCTTGAGCAAAAAGAAAAGTAAAAACAAGGGCAATAATTAGAAATATTTTCATAGTTACTCTATACTAGATTAAAAGCCAACGCTAAAACTGATAGCCAAATTAAAGCTGTAACTATAAGACTTAAAAGAACTAAAGTAGCTCCAGCATCTTTGGCTTGTTTTGCAAGAATATGATAATCACTAGTCACTAAATCAACAACTCTTTCTATAGAACTATTTGTAACTTCTGCTAAAACTGGTATAAATAAAGATATAAATAAAATACTTGCAGAACCAAAGCTAATAGGCAAATTCCAAGCTACTATTCCCATAACACTAAGCATAAGGAGTTGCCACTTAAATGATGTCTCATTTTTTGTTATATCTATAAAACCTTCTATAGCGTACATTCCATTACGAAAGAGGGAGTGTTTTGGCTTATTTAATTTCATATTTATCCTTCAAACTTATAACTATTTCTCTTAATTCTTCAGCTTTTGTTTCTTTACTTATTGGCTTAGAAAAGTAAACAGTAACTTTTCTTTGTCTAAATAAATTAAGCTTTCTTGTTTTGGAAAAAAGGCTTCCATTCATGCCATCTATAAAAAAAGTAATTATTTTTCCATCATAGTCACTAGATATAAGCTCATAACCTCTGTAAAAATTTCCAGTTTTCCCATCAGTACTTATTTGACCTTCTGGAAATAAAGCAACAATTTTACCATGTTTTAGCCTTACTGATGCTTGCGCAAATGCATCTTTTGAAGCTTTTGGGGAAACTGGTATGACTTCACCTTTTTTAAAGATTTTATTTGAAAACTTCCAATTGTAAATTTCCTTATCAATCATAAAGTTTATTCGTCTTTGTATAGGTATTTGCAATACAATCCAATCTATCCAACTAACATGATTTCCTAAAAGTAAAACTCCACCAGAACTAGGAATGTTTTCTAAACCAACATAGTTAAACTTATATTTAGGCTTTAATATAAGTTCTAAAAATGCCCAAAAAGTCATTACAAAATATCTTTTGAGTACAAGGTAGGTAAGCAAAATCCCAACTACTCCCATTGCATATATAAGAATTGTAGCATTCATCCCAAAGTAAGCAAATATAGTTGTTAAGATTAAAAAAGAAAACATGAAAATATTTTGTATAAAATTATTTCCTGCCAATATAGTACCTAGATGCACACGAGGAGAAATAAATTGTATTTGTGCATTTAATGGAACCATGATAAACCCTGCAAAAAAACCAAATAAAGCAAATAGAATTGCCATTGTTGTCATAGAGGTAGAAAGAGGAATTAAAAATACAATAATTGTTATAGCAAATGTACCTATAGCTACTAAACCCGTCTTGATATAGTACTTAGAAAGATTTGCAGCAAATATAGACCCACTAACTATACCAATGCCTGCTAGTGCCATAACACCCTGAATATAAATAGTATTTGAAACGTTTAGTTCACTCTTAGCAAACTCACCAAATACGGCAAGAATAACCTGAGAAATAGACCAGAAAAGACCAAGAGCAATGATATTTTCAAATACTTCTCTTTTTCTTTTTATAATTTTTATATTTTTATGTAGATATTCACCCTTAAAATATTTTTTAAGACTAAACTTCTTTTGACTCTCTTGTTGCATCTTATTTGGAAGTTTTAAAGCTAAAGTAAATTGTATGATCGATCCAAGGACTAAAAGCCAACCAGCCGGAGCTATAAGTTGTAAAATATCTTCTTTAGTTGTGAAACTATCATCGAGCATACCCTCAAATAAAATCGTATAAAAAATCATACCACCAAGAATCGCTACTGTTGTAACAGCTTGAACAGCACCATTTCCACCACTTATAAACTTTATACCTACAATTTCTTTTATATAACCGTACTTAGCAGGTCCATAAATAGCACTTTGAAAAGCAAGTAAAAAGGTAAAAGCAAATGCAGTATAAAAATATCCATTATAGTAACAATAAGTTATTCCAAGAGTAATAAAGACAGCGAATAATGCAGAGTATTTCATTATTTCATTTTTAGGAAATCTATCTGATAAAAATCCTGTTGGAGAAAAAACAAGAATAAAAGGAAGAATAATAAGTGCATTTACAATAGCCGTCAAAACTATTTGCATATCTCCATCATAGATTTTAAAGATAGTATTTTGAATAATAATCTTATGTCCCAAGTCCGTAAAAGCATTTAAAAACACAACTATTAGGTAGTTAACAACCCCTACAATCTTGAACATATCTCTCATTTATATTTCTTCTTCATTCACTAAAGTTGTGCTCCAACCTTCATAGAAGCCGTTGTTTTCTTTTACATTTGCAAAAAGTTCACTTACAACTTTTCTAACTTCAGACTCTGTTACTGCATGATTCTTAACAAGTGCTACACCATGGTCAAAATCTTCACTACTGAGTTCATCTTTAAAAGCAAAACCATCAATAGCTAGAGTATTTACAAATCTATTTTTTTGTGTTGGTGTTTCAAAAGAGATGTAATGTTCAACATCTCTTTTTATTGTGAGGTCTTCCTCTTCTTCTTCAAGTAAAAAGATGATTTTTGCACTTTGAATATGACAAAATTCTAATTCTGTTGGAAAAAGTTGGGTTTCATAAAAACCCCAATGAGTATCTCTAACTACATTGCTTTCATATACATAGTTTGAAGGAGTTAGTATTTTACTAGTTATAGAATCAAGTTTTTTAGAGTCATAAGAGTAGAAATAAAATTCATACCAACCATCTACAACTCTACTACCAACATACTTAGCTCTATCTTGATGTTCTAAGGAAATTATAAGGGCTTCTTTAGTTTCTAAAAACTCTTCATAACCTTCTGCTCTTTCATCTAAACCATCGTATTTTACAAAAATACTAAATAACCAAGGATTCATATCCTTAGCTTCAGATGCTTCAACATTAACTTCTATAATCATTTCACTATTATCATCTTCGATTCTATTAAATATTTCTCTCATAAACTCTCTATATTTTTTTATTTATTATAGCTAATTTATTATTAAGCCCTTTTATTAACACTTTACAATACTAATAACTATTATCATTATTAATATTCATTTAAGAATTATTGAGCTACAATTCTTTCACAACTTGATGATAACAAATATCATTACCAAAAGGAAAAACATATGAAAACAAGAAAAATAACATTAGCACTTAGCTCTTTTTTACTACTAAGTAGCACTATATACGCAAGTGATTTATCAGACATTCAAGCTCTTAAGCAAGAAGTTAAAGAACTTCGTGAAATGACACAAACATTAGTTGATGAAACTAGTGATTTGAAAACAGGATTTAACTATACAGTAGTTGACAACAAAAAATCTTATAATGGTCTTGGAGCTGCAGCTTCTAAAGTTTACTACTCAAAATCTCCTTTAAGTATTGGTGGTTACGGTGAAATGTACTTTGCAAATGCTGTAAAAGATTCTGGTAGTGCCACTTCAACTCTTGATGTATATAGATTTGTTCCATATATTGGTTATAAATTTAGTGACAATATCATTTTAAATACAGAACTAGAATTTGAGCATGGTGGAGTTGACAGCGATGGTAATGGTGGTGAAGTTATAGTTGAATTTATGTATCTTGACTTTTTAATCAACAAAAATGCTAACCTAAGAGTTGGTAACATGTTAATGCCAATGGGTCTTATCAATGAAAGACATGAGCCGACACTATTTACTACGACTCAGAGACCAAATACATCAAAAAATCTTATTCCTTCAACTTGGCATGAAAGTGGTGTAATGGTTTATGGTGATATTACTGAAAATGTATCTTATAAATTTGCAGCTGTAAGTGCTTTACAAACAGGTGTTAATGGTTCTAAGTGGTTAAGAGATGGTCGTGGGGGCTCATTTAAACAAACAGATGCTAACCTTGCTTTTGTTACGAGAGTCGACTATACTGGAGTTAACGGTCTTTTAGCTGGTGGCTCTGTTTATACTGCACCTTCTGTAAGTGGTACTGAGTCTACTACAACTATGTATGATGTACATGTTGATTATAAAAACAGTGGTGCTAGAGTTTATGGTGTTTATACTCAAACAAACAGAACAAATGCTTCAGATATAGCTTCAGATGCTGTAGAAAGTGCTAAAGGTGGATTTATTAATGCTAGTTTTGATGTTTTAACTCTTACTTCTATGACAACACAACTTCCTGTGTTTGTTCAATTTGAGAGTATTAATCCAGAAGACAAAAAAGCAGACGGAACTTCAGAAGACTCAACTGATACAATAACAGTTGGTGTTAACTACTTTCCACATGAGCAAGTTGTTCTAAAACTTGATTATGCAATGTCAAGCCAAGGTTCAGTTGATACAGACACTACAACTATCTCTATGGGATTTATCTTCTAAATAGGATAAAATAAACAAAAAAGGGGTCTCTTATGTATAAAAATATTTTCTATTTACTTCTAATTTTAGCACTTCCCCTAAGTGCTAAAATTCTCATATCTCCTATAGATGCTATGAAACAGAGCTATGGAATTGACGCAAATGTAGTTAAAAAAAATATTCTGCTCAACAAAAGACAGGCAACAATTATTCAAAAAAATGCAAAAACAAAACTAAGTTCTAAGATATTTAGAATTTTTAAAGCTACAAAAAATGATAAAATTTTAGGATACGGGATACTAATCAACAAAAAGATTCGCTCTAAAAATGCTGTTGCACTGTATCTTATCTCTAAAGATTCAACGCTATTAGGCATAGAAATCATCGCTTTTAATGAACCTATGGAATATATACCATCAAAAAAATGGATGTCACAGTTTGAAAATGTTTCTACTGATAAACACTTTAGAGTTGGAAGAAATATTCCAACTATTACAGGAGCAACACTATCTGCCAGAAGTTTAACTGACAGTTCACGAATTGCATTTGCATTTTACAATGAGATGTTAAAGGATAAATAATGAAATTTACTCTTATAAAAGACATAAAAAAAGACAAGGCTATGAGCCTTATTCTTACTGGATTTCTTAGCTTTATACTTCTTTATATTATCTCAGATATTATTGTTAAGTATTTTGGTTTTGGAATCTCCGTAGATGCCCTAAAGAGTACACTATTTGGAAATGAAGATGAGTTTATAGATCCTTTAACTAAAGCTTCATTTTTAGAGTTTTGGCATATAGAGATATTTTTTATGATGATGATTCTGCTGACTTTAAGTGCTGTGTTTATACGCTTAGCAAATAAGAGTAGAGTTTTAGTGACTAATATATTAATGATTAGTTCTATTACTTCACTTATTACTATTGCTCTAACCTACTTTGTGTCTGACATGTTTATTTACATATATGTATTAACATTCTTCATTTGGCATCTAAGCGCTATTTACATGATTCTTTATTCATTTTGGAAACTCTATGCAAGAAGCATATAAACTCTCAATCGTATACTTTCTGATTTTATCACTTCTTTTAACCGCAAGCGCAGTTATGCTTTTTGAGCATAAAATCGGTTTTAGCTATCAAAGTGTGCTAAATTATTATTTAGGCAGTGAAAAAAACTTTATACCTGCAAAAAGTTCAAGTGGTATTTTAAAAATAGTTTTACCCCATATTTTTGCATTTGGACTTCTTGCTATGGTTCTTCTACATTTTCTAGTATTTACTAAGCTAAGATACAAGAAGCACACTTTGACCTTAATCTATTTAACTTTTTTAACCGCTTTATTTGAGATATTTACACCATTTCTGATACTCAATGGTTTAGAGTTTTTTGCATACATAAAGCTTTTATCATTTTTTATGTTTTTAGCTCTTATTATATATATATCTTGGTTACTTTTTTACAGCATCATTCATAAATAAATCGCTTGTATACTTAGATATATTTGAGCTTATTTTCATCTTTGCATCACTTTGTAAAACTATGTAAGCAACTTCCAAAGAGTCTAAAAACTCATAAGCTTTTCTTACCGGCATAACACTAGATGCAGTTGCATAAGCATCAAGAAAACTACTGCTCAAACTTCCTATTAAAGTTATAGAGACAAACTTAGTCTGTGATTTTTTAGATTTTGGATTGATTAGATGATTGTTTTTCGTAGATGCCACGTAACGGTTATAGTTTCCACTTGTTGTTATACCTAAATCTCTTTTAGATGTTTTAAATGAGAGCAATATTTCATCAGAAAAAGGATCTTGAACGTCTATAGCACAAATATCCAAACAACGAATATCTCCACTTGCAGAGATTTTAGCATCTACTCCATTTGCTCTGAAATAGCCAGCAACCTTATCAACTCCAAAGCCTTTTCCAATACCACCAAGATCAACTTTTATTCCTTTATCCAAAGTAGCTCTATCTTTGTTAAAATGTATTCCTTTGAAGTTTACCTTTGCACAAGAAAGTTCTTTAGTTGTGGGAACTCTTTCTTGTTCTCCAAAATGGTATAAATCTTTCGTAATCGAGCCAACCGTAATGTCAAAATATCCATCACTGTTTTTATATAACTTTTTACTCTCTTTAAGTGCTTGATATGTATAACTATCTAGTTTTATTTTTTTATCTCTATTTAGTCTATAAATGACAGCACTTTTTTTGTATGAAGACAGGGATGCATCTACCTTTTTCATAATATTAAAGCCATGTTCTACCAAATTCTTGTCTTTTTCATCTACAGAAATTGTTATGAAGGTTGACATAATCACTTGTGTTCTTGAGAAAGTTTGAGCTTCTAAAGTGAGTGTAAAAAAAATGTACAAGCTTATAATTAATAGTTTAATATTAGGCTTAATCATATTTTACAATTTTTTTATATATCTATCAGTTCATTAACTTCTAAACCAAATCCACCTAAACCAACAAAATCTTTGTGCTTAAGCGGAGTTATTAGATTCATTTTAGAAATTCCAAGAGATTTTAAAATCTGTGCTCCAGTTCCAATCTCTTTCATAGTAGCATTGTCTTGATGATTAGTTTTATTTATAAACACTAATACTCCACTATTTTGCTTAAGATATTCTATAGAGTCTATTAAATTATTATATTTTCTTTGATTTAAAAGTAGCTCAATATCTGGGATAACGTTGTGAACTCTTACATTAGCAACTTCTCCAGCATTGTAAAATACTACTGCAGTATGTTCAATGCCATCATGGTCAATAAAAGTATGTTGTTTAACCTTTACACCAAAAAAGTCTATCTCTTCAACTTTTGTTTCATTTACAAGTCTCTCATTTGCTAGACGGTATTGAACCAAGTCTGAGATAAAAACTGTTTTAAGATTATGTTCTTGACCAAAGATATCCAAATCATCACGCCTTGCCATTGTTCCATCTTTTTTAATGATTTCACAAATAACACCAGCCTCACTAAGACCAGCTAAACGACATAAATCAACAGAACCTTCAGTGTGACCTGTTCTAACTAATGTTCCCCCATCTTTTGCTATAAGAGGAAAAATATGACCCGGTTTAACAAGCTCAGTAGCATTAGAAATAGGGTTTGCTAAAATTTTAATAGTATCATCTCTTTCACCAGCAGATATACCAGTAAGAGCATCTTTAGCATCTACAGATACAGTAAAAGCTGTTTCATATGAAGATGTGTTTGAGCTAACCATAGGATTTAGATCAAGTCTAGTTGCTATTGCTTTGCTTAGGGCAACACAAATT
>JBLIEY010000097.1:0-10659 GCA_047633475.1 Sulfurimonas sp. | reverse complement strand
TATTATAGTACAGTAAATCATTTAACAATCTTATATAATCAACTTTTAATCTACATTCTAATATCATACTCTACAAAAAGAAAAAGGCTTTTATTGAAATCACTTACTATTAAACTAACTCTGATACTTACAGCTATATTTTTTAGCGCTTGCGCAAACTTACAAATTGGATTTGAGGAAGATAGTCGATTTTATACTCCTCCTACAAAAGAGAAAACTGTAGCTACTCCTAAAATTACTCAAGACAAAGAAGAAGAGACTTCTATAGTTACTGAGGCTAAGGTAGACGAGGCTGTAGTTACAAAACCAACTAAACAAGAACAAGTGAAAGAAGCCATCACAACTAAAAAGAAAGCTACAACTGTAGTAGAAAAAGGAACTGAAACAACGTTTACATATTCACGTGATTCTGGATGGGAGTAGAAACTAAACTCTAGCTATGCTAACTCTGTCTTGCTGATATATTGCATTCTTACCTTCATAAGAGTGCTTAGATGAAGTTAGGTTATTTACACCCATAGTTCCACTATATATAAGAACACAGTCTTCTCTTAAATCATCGTTTAATTTTACTACTAGTTCTACGCTTCCATTTTGAGAATAAATATTAATCATCTCACCATCTTTAAAACCTAATGAACTATTTATATAAACACTCTTTTCACGTTTAAACTGAGAATTCAAACTTGTAACACTCTTTGGGGTTATTAAGTGAAGCAGTTCACTAGGTGGATAACTTTCAAACTCATCTAAAAATAAAAATTCTTTAGTCTCAGTATCAAAACCATCTTGATAAGGAATTTCTTCTCTATTTTCAACATAATAGATACCATCATCTTTTTTAACTGCAAAGTTTTTAAAATGCTTAATATAAAATTCTTCGCTTTCAAGTGGTATATTAAAATATTTACATAGATTAGCGCTTAAATCATATTCACTTATTCCCTCTTTTATATCTTCTACTTTGTCCATAAACATCATAGCATTGTGTGAATAAGAAGTTCTAACATCATTTTTATATAAAAAGCTTTTTGCTGAAATAACTAAATCGGCAATTTCACTTGTCTCGTTTTCATAAAGTCCAAAATAAACTACATTCTTAGTCTTAGAAATTGATTTTTTAACTCTTAAACTATCTGGCATCTGAGACAATGGATTTGACCCTTGAATAAAAACAGTTTTATAGTTAGAAAACTCTGTATTAACTTTGGATACTCTATTTGCTTTTTTATTAAAAGGTGAATTTATATGTTCTTGTGAAGACCCTAGATAGGCAACTCCACAACCTTCTTTACCAAATAACCCAAGCATAGTTGCAAAAGCATCTATAGCTCTGATAATATCAGCTCCATCTATATATTTTTGTATTCCAATACCACATACTATGGCTACTTTTTTATCTTTTACAAGCTCTAAAAGTTTACCTATTTGACCAAGAGTCATATCAATCTCATCAAGTGTTGCTTTTATTCTAATTGTCTGTGTAAGTTCATAAAACTCTTCATAATCTGGGGCATATTTTTTTAAATAATCTTCATCACAACCATCATCTATGTGTAAAAATCTACTGAGTAACATTGCAAGATGAAGGTCAGAATGTGGTTTTATTTGAAGATGCAAATCTGCAATTTTAGCTATTTTAGTTTTAACAGGGTCTATAACTATAATCTTCTTGTCTTTTATAAGAGGAAGAATGTGACTAGAAGTAGTATGTGGATTTCTACCCCAAAAAATTATAACTTCTGATTTTTTTATCTCTGATAGCGGCATATTTTTATTTGAACCTCTACCTTGAATAATTCCAGCTTCCCCAGCTCCATCACACAAGCTTCCATCAGTAAGGGTCGCTCCAAAAGAAGCAAAAAAATGGTCAGTCACTTCTTGCATAAGAGCAAAATTTCCACTACCTCTATAATGTAAAACATCCTCTGCTTTAGACTCACTTAGCATCTGTGTCAAATGCTTTAGCGCCTCCGGCATAGTTATTTCTTCGCCTTTATATCTTGGCAGTGAAATTGTTTTATATTTATTATAATGATTCATATGGGGACATAAAAAACCACTAGTATGTCCAAGCTTAATAGCTTTTATCTTAGAGTTTTGACATGTGATAGCACATGCGTCATAACAATCAAGTGGACATGCTGTTATTATGTTCATTGCTTAGTTTTCTTTTAACTCAATCGTAGCAAGTTTAGAAAAAAGTTTTGGTGAGTCGATAATTATTTGTGCCATATATTTAGAAATATTTTTTTCATCGGCTATATTTAAGGCTCTAGAAATTTTGTACGTTGTTTTCTCGCCATTTATATATACAATTTTATTTTTAGCACCAGCAACATCAGATTCATCAAGATAAATAGTTAGTATTGCTTTTGAGACATCAGCAATTTTTGCAAGAGGTGTTGACATTCCAACAACTTGTCCTACTTTTACAGAAATTTCATACAACACAAAATTTTTATCACTTAAATATTTATCACTGATACTTCTTTTAAGTTGAGCTTTTCTAAGTTTTAAGTCTGTAATTTGAACTTTTAAATTTTGTATCTCTTTTTGTGTAGTTAAATATAAATTTTCACTAGATATTAAATCTTTATACTCTTTATCTTTTTCAACAATAGATTTAAATTTCAAGTCTTTAATACGTTCATAATTAACTCTTGATCTAGTTAAAGATTTTTCCAGATTTATAAGAATATTCTTATTTACGTCTACAGTTCCTCTTAAATATTCGAGCTTATCTTTTATAAAAATAAGTTCCTTAGAATCAAGTTCAGAGTCAATAAGAATATATGGTTTAGTAGTTAATTTTTTACCTATCATATCTTCGTTGATATAAGTAACTAATCCTGAAACATTTGAAGAGATGTCTCTAATCTCGTATGGCTGAACTTTTGAGTAATAAACTTTTGAAAACAGCATAGTAAACATAAAAAATAAAATTAGTATAATTTTCATTTCTAAATACCTTTATTAAAATATAGGTAATTTTACCATTTCATTATTAATATTCAAGCATATTTCATTTTATTTTTGGTACTATTAAATAAGTTATATATAAAGGGCAATTATGTCAGTTTTGAGCAAGGTAGATGCTACTACAAATTTAGCAAAAAATAATGAACTTCAACTTTTAGTTTTTAGAATCAACAACAGTAGTGGTTCTGCTTTTTATGCAATAAACGTGTTTAAGACAAGAGAAGTAGTAGAGTCAAAAAATCACTTTTTAACTCAGATTCCTTCGGCACATCCTCTACTAGAAGGTACAATTATACTTCGTGGTCTACAAATACCTATTTTAAATCTTCCTCAATGGCTAGGAACTACGTTAAGTAAAGCTGAAATAGCAAAATCAAATATATTAATTTGTGACTTTAATGGTGTTATCTTAGGACTAAGGATCATGTCAGCTTACAGAGTTATAAAGAAAAACTGGAACGAAATGCATGCACCTGACAGTTATAGGCTTAAAGATGATGGTGTTGTTATGAACGATACTAGACTCGAAGATGGCAGCTTGTGTCTTATACTAGACTATGAAAAACTTTTAGCAGAGGTTATTCCGCAGGCTATGGTTGATGTTTTTGAGTCACCTAGTAATATGAAGGATTTGTCTATACCTTTAAAACTAAGAGATGGTGTTGTTCTTGTAGCAGAAGATTCTAAAACAGCACAAAAGCATTTAACCCAGATATTTGAACATGCAGGTCTGCGAATGAAACTATTTGATAATGGTAAAAAATTAGTCGATTATATTCTTGCAATGGAAGATAAATCAATTATACCAGCAATTATTACAGATATTGAGATGCCAGAAATGTCAGGATTTACTGTAATAAAAACATTAAGAGCTAATCCACAAACAAGAGATTTACCTATTATTGTGAATAGTTCAATGACTGGTAACAATAACAAAAGAGAAGCTGAAGTACTTGGAGCAAATGGATTTATAGAAAAGACTAAAAGTCACAATGTAATACCATTAATAGTAGAAGCGATGAAAAATATATAAAGTTTTTTGTGAATTAAATAAATAAGTTACAAGTGGAAAATATCCACTTGTATAAATTTCAGTAACTCTTACTGAAACAATGAAATAAGAACACCGGCAGCAACAGCTGAACCGATAACACCTGCAACATTTGGACCCATAGCATGCATTAAAAGCATATTCGTACGATCATACTCCATACCAACTTTATTTGATACACGAGCAGCCATAGGAACAGCAGATACACCAGCTGAACCAATTAGAGGATTAACCTTATGACCAGGAAAAAGATTCATCAATTTAGCCATAAGAACACCCGCCGCAGTACCTACAGAGAATGCAATAATACCAAGAGCCATAATAAACATAGTATCTGGAACTAAAAATTGATCAGCTGCCAGTTTTGAACCAACACCTAGACCTAAGAAAATAGTCACAATGTTAATTAGTGAATTTTGAAGAGTATCATTAAGACGTTCAACAACACCAGATTCTTTTAAAAAGTTACCAAACATGAATGCACCAATTAGTGGTGTTGACTCAGGTAATACTAGAATTGCCAAACTAAGGACAAGTATTGGAAAAACTAGTTTCTCTAAACGAGACACATGACGAAGCGTGGTCATTTTGATTCTACGTTCTGCATCAGTTGTTAATGCTTTCATAATTGGAGGTTGAATAATCGGAACCATTGCCATATATGAGTAAGATGCAACTGCAATAGCCCCAAGAAGTTCAGGGGCTAGTTTCGTAGCAATAAAGATAGATGTTGGACCATCAGCTCCACCAATAATAGAAATTGCACTTGCTTGTTGAAGAGTAAAATCAACAAAACCCATTTGAGATAAGGCAACTGCTCCAACAAGAGTTCCAAAAATACCAAACTGTGCAGCTCCACCAAGAAGTGCCGTTTTAGGGTTTGAAAGAAGAGGACCAAAATCAGTCATAGCTCCAACACCCATAAAGATAATAATAGGGAACATCTCATTTGATAAACCCATATTATAAATAACACCTAAAAATCCATGAGCACCTGCAATATTTGCAACCGGAATATTAGCTAAAAGACCACCAAATGCAATTGGTAATAGTAATAATGGTTCAAACCCCTTCCTAATTGCTAGCCAAAAAAGGAAAAATGTAAGTAAAATCATAATTATACGACCCCATGATTTATGGAAGTCACTCATTTCTTCACCATGAGCATTAAGTTCATTCGGATCAGGATTCATAAATGCATTAATACCAGTTGATTCTAAAAATCCACCAACCATTTCTGCAAATGGTTTAGTATGATAATTTTCTTCTTGATGCGCTGATAGATTTTCAGTTGAAGCCGTGGCATTAGCTTGTAATGCACCAAAGCTAAAAAGTAAAAGTGTAAGTAGTTTTAAAACAAATATTTTCATTAAGTTATCCTATTACTGCTACAACTTGACCTTCAACAACCTTATCGTTTGTTGCCACATTGATAGACTTAATTACACCACCGCAAGGAGCCACTACATCTATTTCCATCTTCATAGATTCCAAAATCATAATTACATCACCTTCGTTAACGCTTTGACCAGGGTTTGCAACTAGTTTCCAAACACTACCAGGAAGAAGTGCTTTTATTTGTATTTCACCATCAGCAGATGCAGTATTTTCTTTTGATGCAATTGGAGCAATACTCTCTCCATCAACTGCAACAACTTCTATGTTTGCATCACCTTCTGCAACCTGAACACTAAACTTTTGACCATCTACTACTACTGTATAATTTCCATTACCCATATTTGTACTTCCTTCACAATCTTTTTTCATTTGAGATATTTTACGAATGTTTAATTCACCCTTGCCTTTTAGGAAATCAATTCCTTTATCATGACACGCTGCTGCTATAAAAATATTTTCTTCAGTTATTTCTATGTCTTCATCTTTTAGCTTATTAATCCAGTTTTCTAAAGATTTTTCTGGATCTGCATCTGCTAAGTCAAGAGCTTTTTCTGTTGTTGGTCTTAAATTTAATTTTTCTGAAGCAATTTTTACAATTTCAGGATCTGGGGCTACTGGTGTTTTACCAAAATAGCCAAGTACCATTCTTCCATATCCTGGTGCAATTGCATTCCAAGGACCTTGCATTACATTATTTAGAGCTTGTTGAAAATAAAATTGTGAAACAGGAGTTACTGAAGTACCATAACCACCTTTTTCTACAACTTCTTGCATAGCTGCAATAACTTCTGGAAATTTGTCAAATATATCATTATCACGCATCATTTGAGTATTTGCAGTAAGTGCACCACCCGGCATTGGAGAGAATGGAATAATTGGAGAAACCATTGTTGCTTCAGGAGGGATGAAATAATCAGATAAACAGTGTTGTAATTCTTTCTCATATGTAAGAATCTTACCAATTTCTAATCCACCAAGGTCATAATCCATACCTTTTGTTGCATGAAGCATAGTTAAAATATCAGGTTGACTAGTACCACCAGAAACTGGGGAAGCGGCCATATCAATACCATCTACACCAGCTTCTAATGCTGCCATATAAGCAGAAACAGAAACACCTGCTGTTTCATGTGTATGAAGACGTATATGTGTCCCTTCTGGAACTAAATTACGAGCCATTTTAATAGTATCAAATACTTTTTGAGGATTAGAAGTACCAGAAGCATCTTTAAAACAAATACTATCATAAGGAACACCACTGTCTAAAATTTCACGAAGTGTTTGTTCATAAAATTCTGTTGTATGTGCGCCATGACATCCAGGAGGTAAATCCATCATTGTTACAACAACTTCATGTTTAAGCCCGTGATGAGCAATTCTCTCACCTGAGTATTTTAAGTTTTCAACATCATTAAGTGCATCGAAATTTCTAATTGTAGTTGTACCATGCTTTTTAAACATTTTAGCATGGAGATCAATTAACTCCTTAGAACCTGTATCTAGCATAACTGTGTTTACCCCACGAGCTAGTGTTTGAAGGTTTGCATCTGGTCCAACAATTTTACGGAATTTATCCATCATTTCAAATGCATCTTCTCTTAAGTAAAAATATAAAGATTGAAATCTTGCTCCACCACCAAATTCAAAGTGGGTTATACCTGCCGTCTTAGCTGCCTCTACCGCTGGAAAAAAGTCTTCCATAAGTACACGCCCTCCGTACACTGACTGGAAACCATCTCTAAAGGTTGTATCCATTATATCTATAAATTTTTTAGCCATTATAATCCTTAACCTTGTCTATGATGAGAAATCGCTGCAGAAATAGCTGCAATTATTTTTTTATTATCTTTTTGTCCTGTAACCGATGGTTCTAAACTAGTCGCTGGTTCGGGAAAAAACCTATGTACAATATATGACATGATATTCATGCATACAATCATAATAACTAAAAATAGGAGAACTGTTCCCATTCCAAGCCCCATAAACTTAAAACCTTCTAATATTAGGTTTGTTTCCATAGATATACCTTTATTACAATTTAGCAAAAATTATAGTGTAAAAATGTTTAAACGAAGTTTTCAATTGTTTTTAATTTTCAAACTTCTTCAATTGTTACCTTTTGATTATATAATCTTATCTATATTTAATAATAAAGATGAAAAATGCAAAAAAACAATGTTAAAAAGTTCAGACAAATAAACTCTATTGAGGGATATTCATATCTTGCTTTACTTTTCATAGCAATGCCGATAAAATACCTCTTTGGCTACCCAATTGCAGTTAAAATTGCAGGTATGGCTCATGGTGTATTATTTATTATTTTTTGTGTTTTATTACTAAAAGCATGGATAGACACTAAGTGGACTTTTACTGAAAGTATCATCTTTTTTGTAGGTTCAATTATCCCTTTTGGAACATTTTATACAAAAAACAAAATAAAAGCTTATGAATAAAAAAGAATAAACTTGATAAAATATGAAACTTAATAAAGTGGAGAAATAATGATAGCAGGAATGAACGAACAAGACTTTGTGGCATATATAATTTTTGGACTTTCTTTAAACTTTTTGTTTTCTATACTTTTTGGAATTTATCTCAGTAAGAACATAGGGATGCAAGAGATGATTGAATCTAAGGGGGACAAAGAACAACCTATTTTAGTTCGTCTTAGCCTTTTTATACCTTTTGCAAAAATGCTAATTACACTATATAGAGTTACTGTTCTTCAGTTTTACTTTTTAAATAAAGGTCATACTCATAAAGAATTTTGGGTATACATGACTCACTACGAGAACTAAACTACTTGTATAACTCAGCTACACAACTCTCATAAATATTTACACCCCATAAACCTTTTTCTTCCCTCTTAGCTTTTATCTGAGTTTGGAGAAATGTACTAGCAAATTCTGCATCTTTAAAGATAGGTTTTAATACTGCCAAGCCCTTATGTAGTAAAAGTTCTGAAAGAGTCATTTGACCTTTTGCAAAAACTATACACTCTGTATTTTTAATCTCTATGTGATATTTTTGCTTATCTTTTAGAAGCCTAAGTACGTATTCTTGTGATTTTGGATTTTTTTTATAAAAGTTATCTATACTTTTTCTACATAAAGAATTTATATTGGAAGTATAGTAGAGGTTTTCCAGCGTTAAAACACCATACGGCCTACACTCAAAAGTATAAGTACCTATAGAAAATTTTTGAATTTTATTTGAATAAATAGTGTTTAAAGTAGCTAAGACTGGTTCTTTAGCAAGTATATTGCTTGAAATAAATAAACAAATTATTGCAAACGCTATTTTATCTCTCATTTATAATCTTAACATGTTATAATTAAAGTCTATGAATAAATAATGAGGTATATATACATGAATGATTTCAAATTAAAACTCATACTTAGCATCCTCGGTGGTTTGTTTTTTTCATTTGTATTTATTATACTTACTTTTTCTCTTCCCTTAGATAAAGATCCTGTTTATAAAAAGAAACCACAAAATTTATTGGAAAAAGTATCTCATTCTATAAGAAAATAAACTTTATGAATAAACTCTCAAAACATTAAAACATCTTACATATATAAAATACGGATATGAGTGCTACTTATGCACTCATATAATTTAATTATACAGCCTTAGATATAATTCTATTTAATCTTGAAATGAAGTCTGCAGTATCTTCAAGTTCTATACCATCAAATAATTTTGCTTGATCAAACAATACATGAGCCGCATCATTTATAAGATTTTGATCAGCTGAGTCCTTAAGTTTTATAATAAGCTCATGTTTAGGATTGATTTGAAGAATAGGAGCTGGTGCTGGTGCGCCAGTGTCTTGTCCCATTTGCTTCATCATTTGAGCCATCATATACGCTGGATCTTCTTTATCAACTTTAAGTTTAACTGGAGAATCAACTAAATCAGAAGTAGTTTCAACTGATTTTACAGCATCACCTAGTGCATCTTTGAATTCTTTTGCTAGACCTTCATAGCTCTTTGCAACTTCTTCTTCTTGTGCTTTTTCTTCTTCACTCTCTTCAAACTTAGCATCTGCAACTGCAATAAGTTTATAATCTTTATACTCAGTTATCATTGGGAAGATGATAGTATCTACTTCTTCATTAAGAACTAAAACATCTATGCCTTTAGATTTAAATCTCTCTAGTTCAGGAGAAGATTTCAACATTGCAAGTGAAGTTTTTCCAGCAATATAATAAATTTCTTTTTTCTCTTCATCTACATTTTTTACGAAATCTTCAAACATAACTGTCTCAGTAGAATTAAGAGTATGTAATTTCATTAGTTCTAAAATTTTCTCACGGTTACCCATGTCGCTATAAAGACCTTCTTTAAGTACATTTCCAAACTCATTAAAGAACTCTTCATATTTTTTTGAATCTTTTTTAGCCATTTTAGAAAGCTCTGAAAGAACTTTTTTTACAGATGCATTTTTGATTTTATTCATCACTGCGTTAGATTGTAAAATCTCACGAGATACATTTAGAGGTAAATCTTTTGAATCAATTACACCACGTAAAAATCTTAAATAAGTAGGCATTAACTCTTTTTCATCATCCGTAATAAACACACGGTTGATGTAAAGTTTGATTCCAGTTTGATAGTCAACTCTGTACATATCCATAGGAGCTTTCGTAGGAATATAAAAAAGTGTAGTATATTCTATAGCGCCCTCAGCTTTATTGTGCATCCAAGTAAGTGGCTCTTCTGATGAGTGAGCGATTGAAGAGTAAAAATCTTTATATTCTTCTTCTTTTATTTCACCTTTAGAAATTGTCCAAAGTGCATTTGCACGATTGATTTGCTCATTTTCTATTTCAGTTCTTGAAGGCTCAGTTTCTTTACCATCATCATCTGTAACTGCTGAAATATGTTTCTCTTTATCCATAAAAATAGCAAATGGGATGTGGTTAGAATATTTTTTTATGATTGTATCAACTCTATGTGTTTCTAAAAATTCTTCTTCATCGTCTTTTAGATGCATAACAATTGTAGTACCGTGAGAATCTTGAGTTGTATCCTGAATATCAAACTCTCCATCCCCTGCACTAGTCCATAATAGAGCTTTATCTTCACCCGCTTTTTTAGTTGTAACTTCCACTTTATCCGCAACCATAAAACAAGCGTAAAAACCAACACCAAACTGACCTATAAGATTAGAATCTGCTTTTTGATCACCTGTCAAGTTTGCTAAAAATGCTTTAGTACCACTC
>JBLIEY010000096.1:0-10725 GCA_047633475.1 Sulfurimonas sp. | reverse complement strand
ATGCTCATTTTGTAAAACTAAGATTTCAGTACAATATCCAATAATAGAACTTATATCAGGTCTAATCTTTTTAGTTCTCTCAAGCAAGTACCCATTAGAAATTCCTTCTTTTTTAATAGGTCTTAGTTTTTTGATGCTTCTAGCTTTATCGGTAATAGACTTCAAATATAAAATGGTTCCAGACTCCATAAACCTTTTTGCAATGTTTTTTGCAATATTTGGAGCATGGAGTATTAGTGGTATTTTTACTAACTTTGAAAATGCCCTACTCTTTGCCGGCGGGTTTACGCTTCTTAGGTTTTGCCTATCTTATTATTTAACTTCATCTGCCTATAGAGCAGGACAAAAAACCAAAACTTCTTGGAATAAACATTATGATAGGACACCATTTATAGAAGCCATGGGAGAAGGAGATATTATGGTTGCAGCAACTATGGGAGCACTTCTTGGTTTAAAACTAACTCTTGTGGCTATATTTTTATCTGCTATTTTGGCTCTTCCTGTTATGCTTATACTTTTAAACAAATCAGCAGAGCAGCAGAGAGTTCCTTTCGTACCATTTTTAGCACTTGCTACTTTTATGGTCTATATTTATGACTCTCCTATACTAGCATATATTGAGGCAAATTATTAATCATGGATAGACTAAAAAAATATATACAGAACAACCTTTACATGATCTTTTTATCTATGTTTATGCCTTTGTTTGCCATAGCATCTGTTATCTTTATGATTAAGCTTGCGACATATACAGCGATTATACAACTTAGTATATGGGATATGACAAAACTATATTTATTTGTCTTACCTGAAATTTTATTTTATACACTTCCTATAACCTTTTTTATTGCAGCAACTCTTTCTCTATTCAAACTATCTACTGATAATGAAATGGTAGTTCTCTTTGCTCTTGGAATTAAGCCAAGATTTATAATAAAAACACTTTTCAAGCCAGCAGCACTTCTAACCTTATTATTGGCTTTTGATTTCTTGATCCTCTTTCCTCATGCAACCACACTATCTAGCAACTTTGTTTCTTATAAAAAAAGTGAAGCAAAGTTTAATCTTAGTGCATCTGAATTTGGACATAGTTTTGGAAATTGGCTACTTTATATTGGTGAAGACAATGATGACCAGACCTACTCTGATGTTATTTTATTTAACAAAAACAAAAAAGAAGAGATTATTATTAGTGCAAAAAAAGCAGAAATTATAAATGATTCAGGGATACTAAGACTTAAGCTTATAAATGGAGAGGGTTATAGTTACTCAAAAGAAAAATTCTCACAAATAGATTTTGATATTATGTATATAAATGACACTATGAAAACTAACTTAAGAGCATACAAGACACCACTTCAATATTGGCTCTCTGATGAAAGAAGAGATAGTAAAATACATATGATGATTACAGATACTTTACTCAGTCTTTTTCCTATTATAAGTTTATTTTTAGTTGCAAGTATTGGTATAGTCCATGTAAGACACCAGAAAGGAAGAATCTATCTTTATCTGTTTTTAGCTGTATTACTCTTTTATGGTTCAACATTAGGGCTACAAAAAGTTTTAGTTTACTATACTATTCCAACTGTAGCTATTATCTGGTTAATTGCTTCTTATTTATTATATAGAAGAACTATTGTAGCGAGGTTTTAATACTTTTGAGATGTGCTTTAACTATTGCCTATAATGGAACAAATTTTTTAGGCTCACAGATACAAAAGAGTTCACCCAATACAATCATGGGAAATCTTGAAAAAGTCCTTTTAAAACTTGGAATAGACTCTAAAATCATAGCATCTGGACGAACAGATAAAGGAGTTCATGCAACCGGTCAAGTTTGTCATATTGACTTGCCACAATTCTGGGATGATTTAGATAAGCTAAAAAGAGTTTTAAATGAGATGCTACCTTCTAGTATCGAAATAAAAACAGTTAAAGAAGTCGATGAAAATTTTCATGCTAGATACAGTGCAAAAAAAAGAGTTTATCGTTACATCATCAAAGAGTCTAAAAGCAATCCATTTCAAGACAACTTTATTACATTTTTAAACTCCGTAGATTTTGAGAACATTGAGCAAAATATAAAGATGTACATTGGTAAACATGACTTTGTAAATTTTATGAAAACCGGAAGTGATACAAAGAGTAGTGTTAGAGAAGTTTACAAAGCTTTTGCATATAGACATAAAGACTACATGGTGTTAAATTTTGAAGCAAATGGATTTTTACGAAGTCAAATTCGTTTGATGGTAGGAGCACTTTTAGAACTAGATGCAAAACAACTACAAGAGCAACTCTCTTGTAAAAAAAGGCATAAAGTCAAACCAGCACCTAGTAACGGGCTATATTTAGCCCGTATTAAGTACTAGTTATTTAACATCTTCTTGCTTGTTAAAGTAAGGAATATATTTAGCTGTTTCATAGATACCATAAGTTAACTCTTTCATCTTCTGCGTAAGTTCTGGATGCTCACTTGCATGATCTTTTAGAGGTGTATCACTTTGAACTTCAAAAAGGGCAGCATCTGTACCATCTGCTTTTGTTCTAAAATAATATTTCTCACCAATAAGACCAATAGTAGGATTTGGTTTATGGTAGATTGTAAAAGCATATCTATCATTATCAAACATAGGATCAAAAGCGTCACGACCAAGTGTAGTAGCAGTATATGAAATATTTGCCATAGATGCTATAGTCGGCAAGGCATCTACTTCACTAACAACCTTCTCAAAAACTTTTGGTTTTGTAATAAGAGGTGAGTAAATAATAAATGGAACTCTATGAGAGCCTAAGCCAAGTTTAGAGCTACTTTCACCTTTATATGTATGCACCCCAGTTGATCCAGATATACCATGATCTCCCCAAAATATAAAAATAGTATTTTTATAATAAGTACTTTTACGAGCAAGCTCCATAAAGTGACCAACTGAATAATCCATAAATCTAAATGAGTTATATTCTTTCACTGACCCAAAACCATATTTTTTTACTTCATCTTCACTAATATCATCTCTAGATACAAAGCCGTAACTATCATTTGGAATCGTATATGGTCTATGATTTCCTGAAGTCTGAATGACGGAAAAAAATGGTTCTTTCATAGTTACAAGAGCCTTATTTGCCTCACGAAAAAGATCAATATCTGAGATTCCCCAAACATCAGTACGAGGAGCTGAATAATCTTCTTCTTCATATAGTTCTAAGCCAGTTAGAGACTGACTCAACATTCCACGGATGTTTCCCCAAGAGGCTGAACCACCAATAAAGTAAGACTTTTCGTAGCCTTTAAAATCTTGTCCTATACTGTGTTGGTCAACGATAAGAGGATTACGACTTGATGTCCCCTTTAGTTCTACATCTGGTAAACTTGTAACTGTCGTATAAATAGAACGTGCTGTTCCTGTAGATGGTGTAAAAAAGTTTTTAAAGAAATATCCATTCTCTGCCAACTCTTTTACATGAGGAGATGGATCCAAAGGATTTCCAGAGACGCTAGACTTATAAGATGCAAAAGATTCTAAAATTACAATAACAATATTTGGCTTATTCCCTATTGGATTCTTTGGAGTTATAGCTCTTTGAAAATTTAATGTTTTAACATCTTTATTTTTCACACCTAAATAATCAGTAATAACTGGATAGTACTTAGCAACTCTTTTTTTATTATATGCCACTCTACCATTTTTCCAAGTATCAAAAAAGTAGTGAACAGGATTATAAGTAAGCTGAGTAGCAAAAGGATGCTTTGAAAAAGCAGCATCACTCCAACGAAGTGGATACTGAGATAATTCACTATACCCTGCTACTAATAAAATGAAAAATGAAATGATTCCAGATAAGATACCTTTTTTTAGACTTACCACTGCATTTTCTTGCTTTGAGACAAGGAGCAAAAGTTTATGCGTTAAATATATAAATATTATATTCGCTAAAACAATTCCAAAAAATATCCAGATTACTGGATAACTCTCCCAAACCATTTCAGCTGAAATAGAAGCATTTTCAAGAAATCTCATTGCTGTAAAGTCAAGTCTAGTATTTAAATAAGCATAATGACCAAAATCAACCACATAAAACATAAAGTAAAAAGCAAAAACTGAACTAAGATAAACTAGCCAAAAACTCCTGGCAAATCTATGTTTAAATGGGCTAAACCATTTAATACCACCAAGAAAAAATAGTGGCACAACCATTAAAACAACCATCCTCAAATCAAATCTAAGACCAAGCCACATTGACTTAGCAAGATCACTCATAGTAAGTGGATCAACAGAATCATTAAAGATAAAATAAAAAATAACTCTTAGAGCGACATAGAGAAGGGTCAAAGATGGTATAAAGATTAATAGAAATCTTAAAAGTTTTGGAAGTTTATAAAAAAAGATCATGCTGATAATTCTACCTTGTTGGAAATGATTGCGATTATACAATTTTTAGTTTAATATTGGAACAACCCTTGTTATTGCATTTTCAACAATATACGATGCTGTTCCTGTAGCGACTTTCTTTTCTTGAAGTTTAAGTACGCCATAAACTTTTATCTGCTCATATGCATCCTCGAGTAATACACCTTCATCCTTTTTTGTTTGAACAAAAATAGTCTGATTTGCAGGAGATGCAGGAACGTGCAAACAGGCCGCTTGATTTGGAAAAAACAAGAACATATTTACCCTATCTCCATCTGTATCAACTGGAACTAGATAGCCTTTTAGCATAATACTTTTCTCATCCATAAGCTTGTTATTACCAGCTTTTTTAAGTGCTTTTTGCATCTGTGCGTAAAGTTTGCTCTCTTCTTTGGAAGCCTCTGGTACTTTAGATACCTTTTTAGTATAAAAATCTACAATCTCTTTTTGGTTAAAATTTGGATCTATTAGAAGATTCCAATCACTAACTTCATAATCAGGTAAGTTTGAACATGCAATAAGAAAAGGTAAAAATAAGAGATATATAAAAAAGTTTCTCATTATACTTTCACAATCAAACCATCTTGTAGATTATTCTTATACGATTTTAAAGCAGGAAGCATACTTGCTAATAAACCTAATACAATCATAGTTATAAGCATAAACAGCTCATATAAATCAAAAGCCAAAGATATTTCTACAGGAGAATAAAAGGAGACAAGTAATAAAGCTAAATCTAAAACAATCACACCAATTAAAATACCGCTGATAATAATGAAAAAACTCTCAATTGCAAAAAGAGCAAATATATTCCAAGAGCTAGCACCTAGACTTCTAAATATTGCCACTTCTCTTCTTCTTTCATTAAGAGTTGAAAACATGCTTGAGAGCATAGTGAAGATTGCTGCAATAAATACGGCTCCTGATATAAGCATAAGAATATCTTGCAAATTTTTCATAAGTTTATATAGTTTTGAGAGCGCTTTTGCCGGAATCACTGCTTTTAGATTTTCACCTTTATAGTTATTTATCTTATCTTGCATCTCTAAAACTGTCGAACGATTATTTAAGCCAATAAGAACTCCACCAATATATTTTGGTTTTATGTTCATTCTAGAGAGTTTTTCACTTGTAATATGCATATCCACAAAGTGTCCAGTTTGCCACTCAATATGTATGGCTTCATCAGCTTTTAACTGTATAAACACTGATTCATCATTTGGTGTCATACTTTTTTTAAGTATACCTACTATTTTAAACTCTCTATTTTTGTGTACATGGTGATGTTTATGAGCGCCATGAGAAAGATGAATACTGTCCCCTACTTTCATTTTAAGCTCTTTTGCTACTGAACTACCTACAACAACATCAAAAAAATTATCTAAGTTTTTACCATTCTCAAATTCTAAGAGTTTACCTGTTGAATATCTGTAATATTTAAAATAATCTTCATTCGTTGAAATAACATCAAATCCGTTAAAAGTATCACCTAGAGCTAATGGAACTGCCCATTTAACTTTTTTGAGTTTTTTTAAATCTTCAAATGAACTATAATTCATCTTTTGCAGAGGATCAGATATATGAAAAATTAAGTTTAGTAAAATGTCTAGTGAACCATTTGATGAAGCAACTATAATATCTGTTTGATTTATAGTGTTTATAAAATTATTTTTACTCACCTTTATTGCTTTATCTACACCTAAGAGTAAAACTACACTAATTGCTATAGAAATAACAGAGAGTACAAATGTAATTTTTCTATTTTGAATACTTTTATAAGTTAGATATATAAGATGCTTCATTCTGCACTCCTATTTATCTCATTAAAGTCATAAACACTTTTAAAATAAGGGGTTAATTCTATATCATGACTCACAAAAATAAGTGTAGACTTTTGAGCCTCAACTTGTTTAAAAAGCAGTTTCATAAACTTCTCTTTTGTTTCTTTATCAAGAGCAGAGGTTGGTTCATCAGCTATAATAATTTTGGGCTTTCCTAATAATGCTCTAGCAAGAGAAACTCTCTGTTGCTCCCCAACACTAAGTTGCATCGCTTTTTTGTACTTCATCTCATTTGGTATCTCAACAGCTTCAAGTATTGCATCTATCTCTTTTGTGAGATCTTGTATATTTTGTGACTTTTGTTTTGAGAATTTTGAGACTAAAGATAAATTTTCTTCAACACTTAAGTATGGGAGAAGATTAAACTGCTGAAAAACAATTCCAAAATTATCACCGCGAAATCTATCTTTTTGCCTAGCATTAAGAGTTGTCAAATCAACTCCTAAAACTTCTATATTTCCACTTTGTGGTTCTAACACACCAGTTAAAAGATTTAAAAATGTGCTTTTGCCAATTCCACTTTTGCCTCTTAAAAATATATGTTCACCACTTTTTATAGATAGTGAATCAATATGTATAATATTATCTTTACTATTAGGATATTTAAAATTACATGAGTTTATATTTATTATATTGTCCATAAATGAAAGTTTACTCTTTATTCATTACGATAGGGTTAAAACATTAAGTTTTCTAAAAATAGTATAAGGACATTTAATACACAATCAAATTCAATTATGCTAGTATTTTAAATTAAATACGTAAACTTTTTTTTTAAAAAGTTATTAAGGATAAGAATGAACCCGATTGCTGTAGCTGTAATAGCTATGTTAGTACTAAGTTTAATGAGAATAAATGTAGTTATAGCACTTACCATTAGTGCAATAATAGGTGGTCTAATTGGTGGCCTTTCTTTAGTTGAGACAGCAAATGTTTTCAACAATGGTCTTGGTGGAGGAGCATCTATTGCTCTAAGTTATGCAATGCTAGGTGCATTTGCTGTTGCTATTTCAAAGTCAGGTATAACAAATTTACTTGCAAATAGCATTATTAAAAAGATGAAAGGTACACAATCAAGCCAAAAAGAAAAACTATGGGTTAAAATAATTCTTATCACTGTAATTTTACTTGCTGCTGTATCTTCTCAAAATATTATTCCTATTCACATCGCTTTTATTCCTATTTTAATCCCACCTCTTTTACATGTTATGGCAACTCTTAAACTAGATAGAAGACTTATTGCGACTGTTATGACCTTTGGTTTAACAGCAACTTACATGATTCTACCTATAGGCTTTGGTGGTATCTTTTTACAAAATATTTTACTAAAATATTTAATAGAAAATGGGGTAAATGCAACAGCTAGCCAACTACCTATAGCAATGGCAATACCTGTATTTGGAATGTTCTTAGGACTTCTAACTGCGATATTTTTTACATATAGAAAACCTAGAGAATATAATCAAAAAGAGATCTTAAAGACTGAACCAGAATCAAACAAAGTAAATATGAATCATGTTTATGTAGCTGTTGTAGGTATTCTTGTAGCTCTTAGTCTTCAACTTTATGCAGATTCTATTATCTTAGGTTCACTTGCAGGTTTTATCATCCTTAACCTTGGTGGTGTAATTCGTTTTAATGAAACTCAAGATGTTTTTACGAAAGGTGTTCATATGATGGCTATGATAGGCTTTATTATGATAGCGGCTTCTGGCTTTGCAGAGGTTATGAAAGCTACAAACGGTATAGACTCCCTTGTTGCATCTGTTGCAAACATTATAGGTGATTCTAAAGCTTTAGCTGCACTTCTTATGTTAATAGTTGGATTACTAGTTACTATGGGTATCGGTTCATCATTTTCAACTATACCTATCATTGCAACTGTTTTTGTACCTTTAGCACTACAGTTTGACTTTTCTACAATGGCAATAATCGCACTAGTTGGAACTGCTGGAGCACTTGGAGATGCAGGTTCACCAGCTTCTGACTCGACACTTGGACCGACCTCAGGACTAAATGCAGATGGACAACATGACCACATATGGGACACAGTTGTACCTACTTTTATTCACTTTAATATACCGTTAATTATTTTTGGTTGGATAGCTGCAATGATTTTGTAAAATATTGTGTAAGAAGAAATTCCCAAGTAAAGCTTGGGAATTTAGATTAGTGAGCCGAACAAGTACCGTTGCCACCAAGTTTTTCAAGTTTATTAGATATTAGCATATCAATACTATCTTTAACTGTTGGACTAACTTTATCGTAGTAAACATCAAGTCCTGCATCTGCAAAACCTTTTGCTGGTGAGCCACCTATACCACTAACAACAAGAGCATCTGGACTAAAACTCATAATGTTTGATACTGCGTTAGTACATGCACCAGTTTCATGACCTTTATTTTTAACAACTTCTACATCTTCAATTTTATCATCTTTTAATGTGACGATAGTATAAAAACTAGCTTTACCGAAGTGAGCACCTCTTTTACTTAAATAACCCATATCTTCATCTGTTGGATAAATTATTTTCATTTCTTGTCCTTTTATTTATTTTGATAGCTTTTTTATCGTTATTTACAAGTAATACTATCTTTACTGTGTGTCTTAGTTATAAGTTTTATTATTGTATCTAATAATTAGTAATTATTAGCATAAAGAATATAGAATTTAAATAATATTTAACTTTAAAAACCTATGTTCTTAATTTACTCCACAAAATCCCTATATACTCATGCATAGCTATTTGTGATTTCTCAAATGCCCATATATTTGGAAGTTCAAAAAATCCATCAAACTTTTTTTTATAAAAATTTGTCGGTGCAGCTATTGGATTTAATCCAAGAGATTTGAAAAGTATCATGGCTCTTGGCATATGTGTTGCCGATGTAACTAAAACAAAAGGCTCTTCACCTACTACTGATTTTGTGAAAATTGCTTCTTCTTTTGTATCTTTTGGTTTAGGATTTATAAGCATATCTTCTCGCTTAACTCCAAGTGCCTCAGCTAATTTTGCATTCATTACCGCTGTAGGAGTATCTGTATTTCCAGCATAGCCGGTAAAAATTATTTTAGAACCTTGAGTCACTTTATGAATCAAAATTCCTTCTAGGTCTCTCTTTACACTTGCATCTCCAACCTGAGAAGAAAGGGGTTGAGTGGGGTCAGTATTGTGTCCACATCCTAAGACATGTATGTATTTTACATTATAAGTATAGTCGTACTTTTCATATGTGTCTTCTAAATTTTGAACTATAAAATTTGCAAAAGGAGGATATGCAAAAAGAAATAAAAATCCAAATGACAAAGATAAAAAGACCTTGGCTAAATCTTCTCTTCTAATAAATAAAAAATAAAGTCCAAAAATAAAAAGCGAAAGAACCATCCCATATGGTTCAACAAAAAAGGTTATAAACTTTTTTAACATAAATCCTAATTCCATTATAACAACACTCCATTTATTTTATTTATTACTTCTTCATTCCAAAGAAGCTCTTTATGTGACAAGTCATCAAACTCTTTATAAAAAGCCAAATTCTTTACACTGTTTTTTAGATTTCTAGCATTATCTATATTTACTACTTCATCACTCTTACTTGAAAACATATATGTAGGAGCTTCTATATTTTTTACAAATTCTGTATTATCAAACTCGTATCTTAGCATCCAAGATGAAGACACTCCATACTTAGCTTTTGCCATTAAGTTAATGGAGTCAAACGCTCCGATTAAAAACACTCCAAGAGTTTTATGTTTACTTGCTACAGATGTGGATACGCTGGCTCCAAGAGAAAAACCCATTATATAAAAATCACCATAATTTTTTTGAATTATTTCAGCTATTTTCAAGCCATCTTTTAAAATATTTCTTTCATTTACTTTGCCACAGCTTCTTCCGTAAGAACGGTAGTTGAATGTTATAATCCTACTATTTTTAAATTCCTCAGCAAGTCTATCTATAAGACCTACACTATCGTGTTGTTTTCCTCCAAAGAAGACAATAGTATTCTTAGCTTCTAAAGGTTCATACACAACCCCTTCTAGTTCAATACCATCATTGGTTGTAATGCTTAAAATCTCACAGCTATTACTCAAAACTCCCTCACGAAAATATGTTGGAGAAAACACAAGAAAGTATTGCCACTGATAAAAGGCTGATAAAATGATTAAAAATGTGAAAAATAAAAATGCAATATAAATCATATGGAGATTATAGTATAACTCCTAATAAATAGATATATAGAGCTTTAGGTAAAAAATGCAACAACTTTACTATGATATAAAGTGTTTGCAGTTACAAAAGTTACATTTTTTTATTTAGTATCAAATTTGTTTTTAAGCACTGAATTAACATGCTCTAATAATTCTGGCTGTGAAAGTTCAACCATAAAATATTCATACATACCCATTAGTGCTGGAATATTAGATTTATATTTTCCTCTTGTTTCATAAAAAGAGTTTTCAAGCTCCTTTAA
>JBLIEY010000095.1:0-10748 GCA_047633475.1 Sulfurimonas sp. | reverse complement strand
TTTAGTATTTGAGCCAACTCACTACACTGTTTTATTTTTTGAGCGTAAGTCAAGTTGTCTTTTAAAAGTATATCTATAAAAGCACTACCAACGATAACACCATCAGCACCTTTTACTTTGTCTTTAGCAGTTTTTGCACTTACACCAAAGCCAACATATACAGGAGTGTCAGAATATTTTTTTATAGAACTTAGGAAGGGTTGTAAGTCTTCAGCTTGACCTGAACCAGTAATACCTGCATACGCAACCATATATATAAATTTTTGAGAGTCACTTATCACTTTTTTGATTCTTTCTTCGCTATCAGTAGGAGCTACAAAGCTGATGTTGCTAAGCGAATTTTCTTTAAACAAATCACTATAAGTAAGTGCTTCTTCATGAGGTAAGTCCGGAATTATAAGACCATTTACTCCAATCTTAGATGCTAAAGGAATAAGTTTACTCATATCTTGTTGGTAAAAACTATTGAAGTAACCCATCCAGAGAGTATCAACCTTTGGAGCTACAGCTTCAGAGATTTCCAAGAGATGTTTAAATTTAAAACCAAATTCTAATGATTTATGATTTGCTTTTTCTATGAGAGGGCCGTCTGCCACTGGGTCTGAAAATGGCACTCCTAGCTCAAGAGTATCAACGCCATTATCACCAAGAGCTAATGCTAAGTCTATGCTAAATGATTTTTCAGGATAGGCTGAAGTTATGTATGCAACAAGTTTTTTCATTTTTTTCCAATTATAATTATTTTTCTAAGTAAGGTGCTTTTAATAGAGAATACTTCACATGACTTAACTCATTGTCGAGTTTAAGATCATCTTGCCATTGGGCGAACATATCACTTATCTCAAGTAACCAATTAAGGACATCTTCACTAGGAAGTTTATCTATAGTTCTTAGTTCTTCAAGAACATCTTCTACAAATGCAGCTAGTCTTGTCATAGGAATGATTTTTAAGTAGCCAGAAGCTGATTTTATATTGTGAAAAACACGAAAAAGTTCATCGACACTTCTCCTATACTTATTTGGTTTTTCAAGGTCCATAATCATTACTTCCATGCTTTCTACCATCATAGAATAGTGGTCTAGAAACTCGTCAACAATTTCAAAGTCAAAGTTACTGTCTAAGTCACTTTTAATACCCATAAAGTAATTCTCCTATTTAGTGCAATTGTATCAGTTTTTAGTTAAAATACTTTTATGAATAAAAAAATGACAATAACTTCAATACAAAAGTGTAAAGGTGTTAGACCTTTAGTAATGATAACAGCATATGACGCGCTGTTTGCTAAGCTATTGGAACCGAGTTCTGACATGATTTTAGTTGGGGACAGTCTAAATATGAGTTTTGCAGGTAAATCCGATACTCTAAGTGCTACTATGGATCAAATGATATACCATGCAAATGCAGTCTGTATGGGGGCAAAAAATAGTTTTATTATATGTGATATGCCTTTTGGAACTTACACTAATAATGCAGATGCCTTGAAAAATGCTACAAGAGTTTTTCAAGAAACAAATGCTGATTGTGTAAAAATAGAAGGTGGTGAAGATAAAGCAGATGTAATTAGTTACTTAACTAAATATGGCATTGCTGTTTGTGGTCACATAGGTCTTCTCCCTCAGTCAGTAAGAGGTGAAGGTGGATATAAAGTAAAGGGAAAAACATCTCAAGAACAAGAGCAACTAATAGCAGATGCTAAAGCTGTTGAAAAGGCAGGAGCATTTTGCATGGTAATAGAAGGGGTAAAAGCTGACGTGGCTTCACAAGTTGCTAAAAGTGTCAATATCCCTGTTATTGGGATTGGGGCTGGAGTTGATGTTGATGGTCAAGTTCTAGTCTTCTCTGATATGCTTGGTCTGTTTGAAGAATTTACTCCAAAGTTTGTTAAAAAATACATGGATGGTGCAAATCTAGTAAAAGATGCAATTAAGTGCTATGCAGATGAAGTCTCAAGCAAAGAATTTCCAAAAGTGGAACATACATATTGATTGATAGACTTGTAGAGATAGAAACTTTTTCAACACAAGAAGAGAGTGTTGAGTTAACCCTTCGTCCAGATGCTTGGAGTGAGTATATTGGCCAAGAGCAGATAAAAAAGAATCTTGGTGTTTTTATTGAGGCTAGTAAAAAGCGTGATGAAGCACTTGACCATGTTCTTTTTTATGGACCTCCAGGTCTTGGAAAAACAACTTTAGCTTTAATTATCGCAAATGAAATGAATGCTAACATAAAAGTAACGGCTGCTCCTATGATTGAAAAAAGTGGAGATTTGGCTGCTATTCTAACGAACTTGGAAGAGGGGGATATACTTTTTATAGATGAAATACATCGTCTGTCTCCAGCAGTTGAAGAGATACTTTACTCTTCTATGGAAGATTTTCGCATAGATATTATCATAGGAAGTGGACCTGCTGCTCAAACTGTAAAAATAGACCTTCCACGTTTTACCCTCATCGGGGCAACAACAAGGGCAGGAATGTTGTCAAGCCCTCTTAGAGACAGGTTTGGAATGAGCTTTAGAATGCAATTTTACTCTTGGGTTGAGCTTGCAAAAATTGTATCTCAAGCTTCTATAAAACTAGACAAAGAAATAATTCACGAGGCATCTGTAGAAATAGCGAAAAGAAGTCGTGGAACTCCTCGTATAGCTCTTCGCCTTCTTCGTCGTGTTAGAGACTTTGCTGAGGTAGCAGAAGAGTTAAACATAAATCATTCTCGTACTCAGTATGCTTTGAATGAGCTTGGTATAAATTCGTATGGTTTTGATGAAATGGATATAAGACTTTTAAACCTTTTAGTAGCTGCTAAAGGAAGAGCGATGGGCCTTAGTACAATAGCAGCAGCACTAAGTGAAGACGAGGGCACGGTTGAAGATGTACTTGAGCCTTACCTACTTGCAAATGGTTATTTAGAACGAACTGCAAAAGGCAGAAAAGCGACTAGAAGCACTTATGATGTTTTAAACATTCCATTTCCTAACGATGACCGGAGTATATTTTAAAATGAAACCACAATATTTTGTAGCAATCCTTTTCGCAACATCTTTGTACTGGATGTATCTACTTTATGCTCCATTTTTACTAAGTATGACAATAGCAATCCTTTTGTCAATTTCAACTTCTAATCTTCAAGATTTACTACAAAAACTATTTAAGTCCAGACTTCTAGCAACTCTTATATCTAGTTGTCTTTTGGCAGTTTTATTCTTTGCACCACTTGGTTATTTCTTGACAACACTAAGTATAAAACTAAACAACCTTGATCCTCAAGTTTTTGAAAGTATACTTACTTACCTAAGAGATTTAATTGCTCATCCTCCAGAGTACCTTTCATTTTTGGAACCGTATACGGCAGATGCACTAAAAAATCTTAGTGTAAGTTCTTTAACAACAAAAGCAATCTCTTTAACTGGGACTATAGGTGCATTTAGTGCAGGATTCTTAAAAAATGCATTCTTAATTATTATTTTTTACTTTTTTGCTCAATATAATGGTTTACATATAATGGAGTTTTTAAAACGAGTTGTTCAAATGTCTGTTGAAGAGACTACGATGCTTGCTAAAGAACTTTCGGCTGTTATGAGTGTTGTTTTTTACTCTATCATAGTTACTGCTATGTTTGAAGGGGTTCTATTTGGAGTCGCTATTTCTTTCATGGGTTACAATGGTCTTCTTTTTGGAATAATGTACGGTTTTGCATCTTTGATTCCTGTTGTTGGTGGAGTTCTTATGTGGCTTCCATTTATGCTTTATGAATTCTCAATTGGTGAGCCTTCTAGTGCTATATTTATAGCAATTTATTCTATTGTTATTATATCAATTATTGCAGATACATTTGTAAAACCACTGATTATTAAAGAGATAACAAATAGGCTTTTAAAAGAGGATGATACAAGAATAAATGAGCTTATTATTTTCTTTGCTATTATAGCTGGGCTTGCAACATTTGGTTTTTGGGGAATGATTTTAGGGCCTGCAATTACTGCATTTTTCTTAACTATTTTAAAACTGTTTGAGGCTAGAACTAAAGAGTGTGGGATAGTTTAAATAGTATTAGTACTATAGGCTTTATTTTAAGTGTATAGTACTATCTTCTATAAACTTCTGGATAGTCGTCTTTAAATCTTCTATGTAACCAAAACCAAGGCTCTGGAGCTTTTAGAATCTCTTTAGAGAGCCAGTCTGTCTGCATCTGTGTTGATACTCTTATATCTTCTGCTTCGTTATCTGTTTTGGGGGTAATGATTTCATCATAAAATTTTATAGTATAGTTCTCATCATCGCTTGTAAAGCTTAATGTTGGAATAATAATAGCGTTAAATTTTCTTGCAAAGTAAGCTGTTGTCTTTATTTGACTAGTTTTTTTACCTAAAAAATCAACACTAATTGCTTCTCTTTTATTTACATTTGTATCTATAAGTAATGCAATTGCACCGCCTGAACGAAGGCGCTTTAAAAGTCCTCTTGTTGCTCCTGCTCTTTCTAGATAAGTCATTTTCCATTTAGAACGAGTTTCTAAAAGATAGTTTTCAAAGTATTTGTTGTTCATTTTTTTATAGACTATCATAAGAGGCTCTTTAAGCGCACTTAACATACTTCCAGCTATTTCCCATGCACCATAATGAGAAGTAATAAAAATGATTGGCCTACCTTGTTCTTGAGCTTTTTTTAGAATTTCTTCATTTTCAAATGTCACTTTTTTTGCTAACTCTTCTACACTGTAATATCTATTTTCCATAGTATATAAAAAGTTTAAAAGTAGTAGTTTAAATGATTGTTTAGCAATTTTTTGAATGAATTCTTCGTCTATATCTTCTCCATAAACAAATTTAAGATTTTGTCTAATAACCTTGTTATATCTTTTAGAAAGTTTATAAGCTAAAAAACCTAAAAAGATAAAAAATGATTTTCTTAGCCTTTTTGGTAGAATCATTAATATTTTTTCTAATAATAAAAAACTGTAAAAGCCTAGCATTTTAGCAACCTTTTTGCTTTTGTTGAAATTTCTTTGATACTTATGTCTTTTATAGAAAAGTCATTTTTATTTATCTTGTATATGTCTACTTTTGAACTTGATTTTATGCCTATATTAATAGGAGTTTCATAAATCATTCTCGTAGTTGTAGGCCCAAAAAGAGCTATGGAAGGAATATTTTGTGCCCACGCCATATGTGTTGGTCCTGTATCATTTCCTATAAGTAAATCTACGCTTGTGATGAAAGAAACCAAATCAATTAGAGATAACTTTGGAGCAAGTGTTGCGTAAGGAGAATTTTCACATATCCAGTTTGCATCTTGTTTTTCAGCATCTGAGCCCCAGATAATTATACAATTTTCTTTTAGCTCATCACATAGTTGGACAACTTGTTTTTTAGGATATCTTTTTGATTCCCAAGATGCACCAATTACTATAGCTATGTTTTTTTTGTCATTTTTTTCTAATGGATATGGAGGAAGTTTAAAAATAGGCTCTTTTGAATGTAACATTCTATCGTTTATTTTAAAATCGAGTCCATCAGATGCAAGGAATGTGTTTCGCTTGAGTATATTTTCTTCATATTTGATAAAAGAAGAAGTTTTATAAAAGAGACTTGCGAGCCTCTCTCTTGCAGAGTTTTTGTCAAAACCATGAGTATTTGGACCAATAAGTCTTGCAACAATTGCTGACTTCAAAAGCCCTTGTATATCAATAATGACATCGAACTTACCAAGTGAACGTAGTTTAAAATAAGTTTGTTTTAATAGAGAAAAACTTTTAGACCTTTTTAACTGTTTTAAATTTAGTGTATGAACAGCATAAAGCAATGGATGGTTTTCTAATAAGGGGGCAAAAACTTCTTCAGTTATCCACTCTATTTTTGCATCTGGATATTGTTCATGTATAAACTGTAGTACTACAGCACTATTTATAATATCGCCAAGGGCTGAAAGTCTTACTATAGCTATGCGTTTTATATCTTTTTTCATTCTTGGAATTATATCTAATTTAGTACAGTTGTTTGTTTTTTTAACTCAGTAATAATTTCTTTTTGCCTACTGTAAACATATTCCATAAGGATTGATTCATGCGCTTGATCTTCATCTAAATTCATAACAATTTTACAATATTTGTCATCACATACAGATACCATTACTTCAGAAGTTAGTGATAGTTTCATAAACCCATCTTCATTGCTACTTATAGGGAGGGTAAAATTTAGAGTTACTTTAGCAAGGTTTAACGATTCTACCTGCTTATAGAATCTTGTCTTTACTGCTATTGAGTTCATAGATATATCTAAAATTATACCGCTTATATTACCTTTAGCATAAGCAATTGAAATAGGTGTTCTTTGTGAACATGTTACACGACTATATTTCCTTGCATTTGCACTCCCTTGAACGAATCTAAAGTTTTTAAGTAAAGCGAGTTTCTTTTTTTGATCTATGTATTGTACATCAGCAACTATGTCTTTTGTAAAGTTTGAAGATTGCATAATAGTTTCTTTCTCAAAATGCATCACTGTACCTTGTAGAGGTTCATATGTTACATAAACCTCTTGGTCCGTTTTTTTAACAATCTCAGAGGGAGTGTTTATACATAAACCCTTATATATATTTAAAAGTTTTATAGGTACTTGATTTGTGAAAGTTGCTTGTAATAGTATATCAATAGCTCTAGAATCATCCAACTCATTGTTTAGCTCTATAATTCGATATATTTTTTTAGTCTCTATGTCTTTTCTTGATATATCTTCACTTGATATATCTGATATTATTTTTAAAATATTATTTAATTCTAGGTTGTTGATGTCAAAAGCATAAAGACCTATTACTGGTTTAATGTCTTGCGTAGAAGTGTATGCTGATATATGTGCTTGCATTTTATAGGCTTTTTGCTTTGTCTGCTCAAAATCAAGACCTTCAAAAAGTGTTAAATATAGGTTGTTATCATACTGGGCTAATAGGGTAAAAGATTCTATACTTATTTCTAATTGTAAAAGCAGATCACGAATAGCCATTTCTATCTCATACTCACTCCAATACTCTCTCAAGTTAGATATGTTTTCTACTTGAATAGTTATGATTGAAAATTGACATTGAGTAATGCTACTCTCTAAGACTTTTTCTTTTAAAATTTCTATGAAATAGATGCGGTTTTTTATAAAGTCAAGAGAATTTACATTAAAGTTTTTTGTCTGTGGAACTAAGTCAATATATAAGTAAGTGTCATTATTAAAGCTAGAAGTCATACTTCTTATATTATATATTTTAGGTGATGATGTGAATTTAAAGCTATTCTGTTCAGTAATGTTATTGTCTAAAAAATTTCTTACATCAATCTGTGAACATATTTTTGACTCTACCATTTCTAAATTTTCACATTTAAAATCATCATAAAGTTTTTTACTGGCAAACATAAGCTTATCAGAGCTAAAAACCACAAAACATTCATCGTTGACTAGTGTCTTTGCTATAGCGTGTTCTTGTTGTACTCTTCTATGATTAAGCAGCTCTTTTTTAATATTTAATATCAGTTTTGCTACATCATGTTTTGGTGTGACAATGGTTTTTACGTTGAGCAAAGAAGCCAACTGAAAAAGTATTAAACTATGAGAATCTTTTATAAAAAAATATATGAGACTTTGAGTTTTATTTTGAAGTAATTTTCTGATGTGAATCAAGATATTTTTTTCTATTTGGTCTATCTCAACTAAGAAGACTTCATCATAGCCTATGCTTTGTAAGTTACTTATATCAACAACTTTACAATCCCCAAATGCATTTTTAGTATCTTGAACTTGCTTTGAAGATGTTGTCTTATAATAGAGATGAATCAAAAAAAACCTTTAATATTTTGAAGAATTATAGCATCTTTTCTAATCTTCAACATTTTTTCAACATTTTTATTTTTTAAAATAGTAGAATATAAAATCAAAGGATACAAAATGTTTGCAGAGATGACAATCATACCAATTACTGCAATCTTAGTCGGTGCTATTGTTTTCTTCTTAATGGCCTCATTGGTTGGTTTAATAACAGAGCCATTTTTAGGCGAGAGAAATAGTTCTTAATTTTGCTATAATTGTACATAAATTGAATAAAAGGAATTTTTGATGGAATTAAGTTATTTAAGTATTTTAATGATTATTGCTGGTGTATTTACAGGTTATTTTTTAAGTTATATCAAGTCAAGATTTGAAATTAGAGCATATAAAAAAGAGTTAAAAGAGTATAAAGAGCATCTAAATCGACAAATGAAGATTACAAATGAAGGTAGCAAAAATCTAGAGAAAGATCTTGAACGCTTTAAAATAGAAAATGAAAATTTAAGAATATCTGTAAAAACATTAGGACAAAAACCAGGTCGTGCAGAGCTTAGACTTTTAAATATTTATGATGGAGCACTCAGAAAGATGATGCTAAAAGCTCCAGGGTTTTCTTCTGCATGGGAAGTTGCACTTCAAGAAGCTGAAAAAGAATATGAAGAAAATGAAAAAGGTTTCAAGTCTATTATCAAAAAAGTATTTGGACCTAGTATCTCTCAGCATACTCAAAGTGGACATACTGATTTACAAAAAGAAGGTTTTAACTAGAGTAATCTCTTTGTAATTAAGCCTTGGCTATAATCACGCAATTTTATAAAAGTAAGGGATAAAAGATGGTTGCATCTGATATTAGAGATTTTTCTACTGTTCGTACTAATGCTCGAGCATATTTTTGTTATCTTTTTTCTAAAAATATTCCAAACAAACTTCCTTCATTAAGTCAAGAGATGATTATTCCTCGTCTTATAAAGATAAAAGCCGATTTAGGGAAGAGTGAGGGTGTTTATCTCTTAGACTATAAAGGTGTTCAAATATCACCTACTTATACTGCTAAGAAACAGATAGATGATGATATCGGAAAGATACGAGCTGATCGTGCTTACTACTACCGTGCAGTTAGAGAAGGTAGATGTATTATGACAGATCCTTATCCTTCT
This sequence comes from Sulfurimonas sp., assembly GCA_047633475.1. Lineage (GTDB taxonomy): Bacteria > Campylobacterota > Campylobacteria > Campylobacterales > Sulfurimonadaceae > Sulfurimonas. The sequence goes on along the minus strand of JBLIEY010000095.1, from coordinate 1,786 downwards.
TTGATAACACATGACCTCACGGTGACCGCTTCTCAACCTATTTATTGTGAGAGTGGAGAACTAAAATATGTAGCTTGTATAGACATGCCTCTTGATGAAGTATTGAAGATAGCTCACCTAAATAAATCAGATGCATTTTTTGGCAAGCTCTTCAAATTCTCATATTCAATGTTTGCTTTTGCTCTTATTGCTGTTGCCTTACTCCTTTTTTTCCATGCTGTTCAAGGCTTCTTTACAAATGAATTAATTACGTCTACTTTAATTATAAATGATATGTTTGAATCAACAATTTTATTGACACTTTCTTTGGCCATATTTGATTTAGCAAAAACACTAATAGAAGAAGAAATACTTGGACGGAATAAAGAACATAATATCTCAGGACCACATAAAACAATGGTCAAGTTCTTAGGTTCGATTATAATTGCTTTGTCTATTGAAGCTCTAATGTTGGTGTTTAAATTTGCTATAACAGATCCACAGATGCTTCTGTACTCAATGTATATTATAGGTGGAGTTGCATTGCTTGTAATAAGTCTGGCAGTTTATATAAAATTTACAAAAGTGAACAATGATACATGATAGCAATAGTTGATTATAACATGGGAAATTTAGCAAGTGTGCAAAATGCATTTGCCAAACTAGGCGAAGATACTGTTGTCGAGAGCGACCCAAGTAAGTTTAAAAATTATGACAAACTTATACTTCCTGGAGTTGGTGCTTTTGGAGATGCAATGTCTCATCTACGAGAGCGAAATATGATAGAACCATTAAGAGATTACGCTGCAAGTGGTAAGTATATGCTTGGCATCTGTCTTGGAATGCAACTACTTTTTCAAAGCAGTGAAGAGTTTGGAAAACATGAAGGGCTAGGGCTTATCAAAGGAAGCGTAACTGCCTTTGATTCTAGTAAGTTTAGTGAGGCTCTAAAAGTTCCGCATATGGGTTGGAATAAAATGTTTACTAAAGAGCATCCCTTGTTTGAAAATTTAGATGCACAACACTATCTCTATTTTGTACACACATATCATGTAAATTGCACAAACAAAGAAGATATCATTGGTGCAACTGAGTATGGTTATGAATTTACGTCGGCAATAGCTCACAATAATATAATGGGAATTCAACCTCACCCAGAAAAAAGTCATATTAATGGACTTAAAATATTAGAAAATTTCATAAAACTATAAGGAGAAAATATGACACTTTACCCAGCGATAGATTTAAAAGATGGAAAAGCAGTTAGGCTTACAAAAGGTATTATGGATAGCTCAAAAATTTATTCAGATGAGCCATGGACTTTAGTCAAAACATTTGAAGAAATGGGTGCAGAGTGGGTACATATAGTTGACCTAAATGGTGCTTTTGCAGGTGAACCTAAAAACTTAAAACAGATAATTAAAATCAGAGAAAACTGCAATGTTAAGTTAGAACTAGGTGGTGGAATCCGTGATGAAGCTACTATACAAAAAATGCTCGAAATTGGGATTGACAGAATTATTTTAGGTTCTATCGCTGTAGAAAATCCTCAGTTTGTAGTAGACATGGCTGCAAAATATCCAATAGCAGTTGGAATAGATGCTATTGATGGTTTTGTTGCAGTAGAGGGATGGGGTGAAGTAAGTGGTATGAAAGCTACTGACTTAGCAAAAGAGTTTGCGCAAGCCGGTGTTGAAGCAATTATCTGTACAGATATTGGTAAAGATGGAACACTCTCGGGTGTAAATGTTGAGTTCACTTTAGATATAGCAAGAGCAAGTGGCATTAGTACTATTGCAAGTGGTGG
>JBLIEY010000094.1:0-11007 GCA_047633475.1 Sulfurimonas sp. | reverse complement strand
GAAAGATTGAACTTATATTTTTTAAAGATGCTACTGCCAAAGATGGGGTTAAATCAAAAGCATGAAGTTTTTGCTCGTTTAAAGTTATAACCAATTCATCATCAGCATCTCCACGAATAGTAATGTCGCTTAAATCCTTTAACTGACTTAAATTACTTTTCAAATCCTCCGCAAGATTTAATAACTCTTTTTTAGTTTTATCTCCGGAGAGAGCAATAAGTACTAAAGGAAAATTATGTAGTTGTATTTTTGCGATTGGCTCAGACATATCAGCTGGTAAATCTTTTTTAACACTACTTACAATATCTTTTACATCACTTAAAACTGTTGCATTATCAGAACTTGGTTTTATATCACTTACAATAGAGAAAGAACCATTTTTTATAGTTGTTTTAATGTTGTCTAATTCGTCTATATTTTGTAAATCATCTTCTATGGTCTTAACAACCATTTTGTCAAGAATATCAGCAGACGTACCAGAGTAACCACCAATGATACTTATTTTATCCATATTCATCGGAGGGAATATTTCTTTAGGAATATTTATATATGCAAAAACTGAGAGTAAAACTATGAATGATAATAGTATATGGTTAAGAAGAGGTTTGTCAATAGAAAACTCTATAATGCGACGAATCATTGTAATCCTTAATTATTTTAAAATAGTGTGTCTAATATTTGGTTTTTAAATCTAATCGATTCAACAGATGCATTAATAAGTCTATTTTCTTCCACTAAAATGTCATACTCACCTTTTAGTTTAGAAATATCTCTGCTTTTAAAATAAATACTTTGTTGTACATATATTTTGGGAAATATCACCAGAGAAACAAAACTCATAAAAAGTAAGGTCAGTACAAGATAGTTAAAATCAAGTCTCTTCTTTTTATTTAAAACCTGATCTACTTCTTCTAATAACTCATCTTTATCGTTCATAATGAAAAACTCTCATCTTTGCACTTCTGCTTCTTGGATTACTTTTTAACTCATCTTCTTGTGCAGTTATTGGCTTTTTAGTTAAAATCTTACCTAGAGAATTATCACGAGAACAAGTACATCTCATAGCTTCGTCTGCACAGATGCAGTTCTTACTCCATGCACTATATGTTTGTTTTACTATTCTGTCTTCTAGTGAGTGAAAAGAGATAATAGCTATGATGGCATCTGTGAACTGTGAATCTTGTATGCTTTTAAGTAATGATTTCAACTCACCTAATTCGTCATTTACTTCTATACGAATAGCTTGCATTAAAAGTGTTGCAGGATGAATCTTCTTACCATGTGGGAGTAGATGCTTAGTTGCATCGCTTAACTCTTTTGCAGATGCAAATGGACGAGCATTTACTATAGCAGATGCTATCTTTTTATAGTTTCTAAGTTCACCATATTCTAAGAGTATATTTTCAAGTTCATGAGTCGAGTATTCATTTACAACATTCTGTGCACTAAGAGCTGAATCTTTATCCATTCTCATATCAAGGTTGTCACTCTCATATGAAAAGCCTCTATCTTTTTGGTCTAGTTGAAGAGATGAAACGCCAATATCTGCTAAAACACCTCTAATCTTGTCAATTCCAAATTCAGAAATTATGTCTTTTATAACAGATGAAAAACGACCTTTTCTCATGCTTACTCTATCTCCATACACTTCCAATCTTTTGCTAGAAAAGTCTATGGCTGTTTGGTCTTGGTCTATTGCAATCAACTCTATGTTTGGATTTGCTTCTAATATCATAGAAGAGTGTCCACCATATCCCATAGTACAGTCAATGATTATTCCATCTTTAATATCTTTGAATGTATCTATAACTTCTCTATATAAAACTGGGATGTGTGGGATGTTTTGCACGAAGAGCCTTTACTTGATATTGAACAGATTATACAGCAATTTTGTAAATTTTAATTTTTAATATTGTACTATAAAGAAAAAATCACTCCAATTGTAACGAAGGAACTTGATATGTTAGAAACTTACTTTAATGAAATAGTCGCTGCTGTTTTAATTTTAATCATTATAATTATATATTTTATTATTAAAAAATCTAAACAAAAAAAAGAAGATTTTCTTGAAAAATCTATTCCTACTCCCAACAAACAAAAGCTTCAAAAACAAAAGATAGAAACAATAGTTAAAGAAGAAATGCAAGAAGAAGAGAAAGAAGAAGAACCACTTGTTATGCAAAACATAGTAGAAACAATTAACTTTGACTCACTTAGTGGAGGAGAAGAAGGTAGTTTTGGTGTTGAAGAAGCAAGTATAAAAAACAACACAACAGATGCAAAACAGCCAAGAGTAAAAAGAGTTATCCCTCCAAACACAAAAATAACTAGAAGTGATTTCAAAGAGTTTGCAGGCATAAGAATTTTACTTGCTGAGGACAATATTATTAACCAGAAAGTTATATTAGGGCTTTTAGCAGATTCAGGGATAGAAGTAAAAGTGGCCGATGACGGACAGTTTTTACTTGAGATGTTAGAGAAAGATTCCAACTATAACTTTATACTTATGGATGCACATATGCCAAGAGTTGATGGGCTTGAAGCGAGTAGAAAAATAAGAAAAAATCCAGACTATGACCATATTATTATTATATCTTTAAGTGGTGATACCGCAAATGATGATATTAAAAAAATGGCGCAAGCAGGTATGCAAGAACATCTGCAAAAGCCTCTAAGAATGGAGTCTTTATATGAAATATTATATGCTTATAATGATTCAACACAGACTATTCCTGAAGAATTTGTAGAAATAGTAATTACTGATGAACTAGATACTAACCAAGGATTAAATATCTGTGGTGATGATGTTAATTTTTACTATGAAATATTGAATGAATTTGTCAATACCTATAGTGTTTCTCCGGCAAAGTTGCAAGAATTTTTAAACAAAAACCAGATGAAACAAGCAGATAAATATCTACTTGACCTTAGCGGGATAACTGCAAACATTGGAGCTAATCATATAAGCAAAATTGCTCTAGATTTAAAAAAAGCAATTGTTGATACAAAAGATAAAAAGTACATAGAACTATTTGATGAATATGCTAAATCACTTCATGTTCTTTTAGAAGATATTAAAAAGTACAAAAACTAAGCTCTTTTGCCATCTTGATTTTTAGTAAATTATATTTTTTTTAGGATTGGCGAAGAAAAAGTATTGTAGTATTTCTAAAATTAAAGTAAAATATACAAGACTAACATACTTTTTTATTATATTCTGTATTGGAGCAATATGAAACAGTTTGGCACTGTAATGAAGAAAAGACAAACCAAAAGAGATGCTTTAGATAGAATTATTGACTTTCATCCTATTTATCATAATTTCTCTGATAAAGATGCAAAAGAACAAGCTAGTAGGTGTGTTCAGTGTTCAGTAGGCACCTTTGAAGATATTATGATAAAACCAAAGTACTGCACAATGGGTTGTCCTTTAGATAACAAAATTCCGCAGTGGCTTAACAAAACCTTTGAAGGAGAGATAAAAGGTGCTTTTGCCCTTTCAAATGAAGTATCACCTTTTCCTGAGATTTTAGGTAGAGTATGCCCCAAAAAAGGACTTTGTGAGAGTAGTTGTGTGCTTGAAGAAACTCGATATAAGGGTGTCTCAATTGGTGAAGTTGAGACCTACTTAAATGAAAAAGCATTTGATGAAGGTGTTATTCCATATTATGGAGAAGACAAACAGCGAAAACACAAAGTAGCTATTATTGGAAGTGGTCCAGCAAGTATAAGTTGTGCAACATTTCTATTGCGTTGTGGAATTAATGTAGAAATTTTTGAGCGAGAAGAGAGATGTGGTGGTCTTTTAACATATGGTATTCCAAATTTTAAACTACCAAAAGACGCAGTACAAAGACGAATAGATTGGATGCAAAAAGCTGGCTTAAAAGTCCATCTTAACACAGAAGTTGGTAAAGATGTATCTGTTAAAAAACTCGAAGAAGAATTTGATGTTATTTTCTTAGGAATGGGCGCTCCACAAGGTAGAAGTGCTAGAGTCGACAATGAGTCGGCAAATGGTGTTCACCATGTAATGGAAATTTTAACAAAAACACAAAAAAGAATTTTCAATAAAGATTTTGATGAATCAATTTTAAAAGACAAAGATGTTGTTGTAATTGGTGGTGGTGATTCAGCTATGGATGCACTAAGAACATCTATAAGAGAAAAAGCGAATAGTGTTAAGTGTATTTATCGTAGAGATAAAAAGAGTATGCCATGTAGTGAAAGAGAAGCTTCCAATGCTTTAGAAGAAGGTGTAGAATTTATCTTCAATCAAGCACCCACAAGAGTTTTAGTAGATGAGGATATGAATGTTACAGGAATACAAATAGCTCAAACAGAAGTAATAATAGATAGTTCTGGTAAGAATGTACTCAAAACATATGAAGATATGCTTTCAGATATCAAAGCAGACATAATTATTTTAGCATTAGGTTTTGATAATAAAAAATTTGACTTATATAATGATTTAAACTTAGAATTAGGGAAATACAATAATATTATTGTAGATGAGAATCAAGAGACTAGTCATCAAAATGTATATGCTGGTGGTGATATAGTTAGAGGTGCAGATTTAGTAGTTACTGCCGCATTAGATGGAAGAAATGCCGCTTTTGCTATTAAAGAAAGACTAGCTTGTTTATAGTTTTATAAAGGATACAGTATGAAAAAAATTCAAACCACATGTCCTTATTGTGGCACTGGTTGTAACATTGATTTGTTTGTGCAAAACAATAAAATCATAAAAGCCGAACCTACAAAAGGGCATCATGTAAATGATGGCGAATTATGTCTTAAAGGACGTTATGGTTGGGAATTTGTACATTCTCCAAGAAGGTTAACAAAACCTCTTATTAGAAAAAAAGATGGTGTTTTTTCAAAAGATGGAGAGTTAGTTGAAGTTGATTTTGAAGAAGCATATTCTTTAGTTGCTTCAAAAATGAAATCAACAGTTGAAGAACATGGAGCGGATAGCATAATGGGCTTTTCATCTGCTAGATGTACAAATGAAGAAAATTATATTTATCAAAAACTATTTAGAATGCAAGGAACTAATAATGTAGATCATTGTGCTCGTCTTTGACATGGTCCTACAGTAGTCGGTCTGACTAAAACATTAGGAAATGGAACTACAACAAGTGATATAGTTGATTTTGCAACAGATACAGATGTGCTTCTTTTACTAGGTACAAATACGAGTGAATGTCACCCTATCATTGCGATGCAAATGTTACGTGGAATTGAGCGTGGCGCGAAAATGATTGTAGTTGATCCAAAAAGAACGGATATGGCAAAAAAGGCTGATATATATATTCAAACACCGGTTGGATACAATATTCCCTTACTAAATGCTATGATTAATCACATTATTAAAAAAGATTTGTTTGATAAAGATTTTGTTAAAAAACATTCTCATGGATTTGAATATGTAAAATATGCAGTAGCTGAATTTACTCCTCAAAGAGTACAAGATGAAACTGGAGTACCAGCTTCACTCGTAATACAAGCAGCTGAAATGTATGCAAAAGCAGGAACAGCAGCAATATGTTATACGATGGGAATGACTCAATTTATGGATGGAACATCAAATATATTTTCCCTCTCAAATTTAGCTATTTTAACTGGTAACCTTGGTAAAAAAGGTGGCGGAGTTAATCCTTTACGTGGACAGAATAATGTTCAAGGGGCTTGTGATATGGGAGCATTACCTAATGTAGTTCCAAATGGACCTGTTATAAATCCAAAGGTAAGAGAACATATCAAAAGTATATGGAATTATGATATAAGCCCTACTCCAGGTTTTCCTTTAACAAAAGTGCCACATGAAATAGAAGAGGGACACATTAAATTATTGTATGTTTTTGGAGAGAACCCTGTTATGAGTGATCCATGGACTGAACATTTTGTAAAAGCTATAAAAGAGCTCGATATTATGATTGTTCAAGATATTTTTCTCACAGAAACGGCTCAACATGCAGATGTTGTTCTTCCAGCCGCATCGTGGGGAGAAAAAGAGGGAACATTTATAAATACATCAAGACGTGTTCAATTTACGGCAAAAGCAATAGATCCAGCAAAAGATGTAGAAGCTGATTGGCAAGTTATTTGTAAAATTGCAAAAAAAATTGGTCTTGAAGGATTTGATTTTAAAAATACTCAAGAGATATGGGATGAAGTAAGAAAGGTCAATCCTGCATTTTTTGGTGGCTTATCTTATGAACGTATTAAAAAAGAAAATGGTCTAAGCTGGCCATGTCCTAATGAAAATCATCCAGGAACACCTACCTTATATATGGACAAAAGATCAATGTTGCCAGATTGTAAATTTAAATTAGTTCCGGTAATATATGCCGACAATAAAGAAGATAGAGCTAATTTAGAAAAAGAGTTAATAGAAAAATTAAACATTCCAAGTGATTATCCTATTGGCTCTGGTGCTCTTAGTGAAAAAGTAAATGAAGTTTATCCTTGTCTATTTACTACTGGGCGAAAAGTGTATCATTACCATACAAGAAGTATGACAAAAGAGTGTAAAACTTTAGAGATAGGTACAGATATCATGGGAGCAGCAATTGAAGTAAGTGAAGATATTGCTAAGTCAAAAGATTTAGAAGATGATTGTTATGCTATTGTTGAAAACAAAAGAGGTAAAATAGCCGCAAAAGTAAAGATAAATCCAGATCTCCGTCATGGAACTATCTTCACAACATTTCATTACGCAGAAGCAGATGCAAATGAGTTAACTAATGCAGAAGATGTAGACCCTCTTTCTGGAATGCATCCTTTGAAAATGACTATTGCAGCAATCCGTAAAATTACAGAAGAAGAATTTATAAAAGTACGTGAATCAAAACAGATGTATATGCAAGCATCTGAACCAAGTCACACAATAAGGAAATAATTATGAATGTACCTAAAAGAGGAAATAACTTTGTTTTAGCAAATCCAGCTGTTTGTATTGGATGTGCTACTTGTATGGCAGGTTGTTATGAATCTTCACTGCAACGTGGTAAGCTAGCCGTACCTCGCTTGATTGTAACCAGAAGTAATAGTGGTACCATGCCAAATCAATGTCGTCAATGTGATGACGCACCTTGTGCAAATGTATGTCCAACTGGAGCATTGCGTTTTGGAAGTGATAGCATTGAAGTATATGAAGAATCATGTATCGGTTGTAAGATGTGCGTAATAGCCTGTCCATTTGGTGCCATTAGATTAGAATCAGAGATAACAAGTCTCTCCTATGCTGATAGTGAAGCAGATTCACTTAAAGAGGTAAAGACTAAAGCTGTTAAGTGTGATTTATGTTTTGGTAGAGAAGACGGTCCCGCTTGTGTTGAAGTATGTCCTACTGGAGCATTATCCTTCGTTACATCTCAATATATTGCTTCTTCAGTTGTTAATAAAAAAGCAGAAGATGCTGTTGAAGCATTTATTAAATCTTCTCTTAATAACAGATAATAGCAAAGTATTTTAACTATATATGGATAAAAAAACTATTTACAATTGGTTTCGTGGTAAACCATTTTTTGATTATGAGAAGTGCATAGCTTGTACTGCTTGTGAGTTAATTTGTCCATCAAATGCAATTAATTTTGAACTAAGTGAAGATAAAATAAAATTAATTAAAAAATTTCACTATAATATATGTATATTTTGCGGACGTTGTAAAGATATTTGTCCCACAAATGCAATTTTACTTTTTAGTGAATATAAAGTAAAGATTAGTCTTTATAATAATGATTTGTTTCAAACGTACAACTTTGATCTTGAATGTTGTAAAAAGTGCAAAAAACCTTTTACAACTAAAAGATTAATAGCTCACAATACAAAATTTCTAAAAAAAGTTGAATATGTCAATCTTTGTCCTGAGTGTAGGAAAAATATTGCTATAGAAAATTCAGCTAAATATTTCAAAAAATAAAAACAGATTAAAGGGGAAACATGTTATCACCAGCAGAGACAGCACAATCGATATCCGGAGGATTAGAACGTAAGGCGAAGATGCCTTTTCTTAGTGTAGTATTTTTATCAATTATGGCAGGAGGATCAATTGCGTTAGGTGACATTTTTTGGGCTCACTCAACAGTCGGTATTGAAACACCTGGTATAGCAAACTTTATAGGGGGACTTGCTTTCTCTGTGGGTCTTATGATGGTTGTGTTTTTTGGTGGTCATCTTTTTACTAGTTCTGTTATGTCTGGAGTAAGTACTTATGATAAAAAACTGCCAATAGAAAAAATGGCTTCTTATTGGACTATTGTATGGATATTTAACTTTGTTGGCGCAGTTATTATTGCATATATGTATTATAAATCAAATTTACCTTTAAAATATGATGGCGAAATTTTAAAGCATTTTGTTGCTCTAGGTGCAGGAAAAACAAGTTTAGGGTTTGAAGAGGCCTTCATTAGAGGAATCTTTTGTAATGTATTTGTTTGTATGGCAGTTTGGGCGGCAATCGCTTCAAAAGATACAGCAGGAAAAATTTTAGCAATAGCATTTATTGTTGGAGCATTCGTTGCTTCTGGTTATGAACACTGCGTAGCAAATATGTTTATTATTACCGAAGGACTTTTTGCAAAAGCACATTATTTAGCACAAGTTGGTGGTGATTTAGAAGCACTTTCACATTTAGTACATGTACCAGTTGAAAAACTAGAAAATCTCAATATAGGAAGTTTCTTTGGTAAAAATCTACTTCCAGTTACATTAGGAAATATTGTTGGTGGTTTATTATTTGTAGGAATTATTGGATTCAAATCTCATAAACCTGATATGAAAGAGTAGTATAAAGAAGCCCCTTTAATTGGGGATTCTTTAAAATATAAGAACTAAGTTTATCCAAGAGCTTTTTTTACATTCTCATCCGCCATAGTAATATTCCACACTGGTTCCCAAACTACATCCACAATTACTTCATTAATATTGGTCATTTTCTCTACAGACTCTTTTACCCACTGAGTAATCATCTGGTGAAGAGGGCAAGCTTTAGTTGAAAGAGTCATTGTAATCTTCACATTACCCTCTTCATCACACTCGGCATCATAAATTAAACCCATCTCAACAAGATTGAATCCTACTTCTGGATCAATTACAGTTGAAATCGCTAAAAACAATTCTTCTTTTGAATACATCATAATATTTATTCCTTAATTTTATTTCATAAAATGAAGGAAACCTTCATCTATTCTATTACGGCAACGGAAGTAATTCCGTTACCTACGTTAACACTTGGTTTCCTTCGACAGGAAGTCCAAAACACTAGTGTTTTTTTACTACTTGTTTTATTTGAAATTTATCATATACAAGACACTTCTAATAAAGGTAAATGCACCAACTACTAAGAATGAGGCACCGGCACTTATGAGCATATTACTTTGAATTAAAATAGCTATAGTAACTATTACTACACCAACTGCTGAAAATACAAACTGTGCTTGTGAACTTCTAAATGGAACCATATCAGCTAACATCGGAACTTTTTGCTTACCAACGAGAGGTGAAAATTTCTCAAACCAAACAAGGAATGGAATAATTTTATATATATGTCCCGTTATTATAAAAGCAAAAAAACCATAAAACATTAGCCATCCAGATGCTAAAAGAAGTTCCTCTCTTTGAAGTCCAAAATATAAAAGTCCAATAACTAAAGCCGCTAACATAGATATATATGAAAACATCAAAGATATTGCATATACGTCATTTTCTTTTCTAGGTCTAGTTTTATAAATAATGTATATAAGATAAAAATAAAACAGCATGGATACCATAGACAAGAGATAGCCTAAATACTCTAAAATTGCAACTTCTACTAACGAAGACACTACAACTAAAGCGACACCTATACTCATCATTGATATAGAGATTTCTAAAGGTCTCATAGAAAAACTATGTGAAAGTGTGAACATTGGGACAAGGACAACAGAAAGTCCCATAATTGTTATGCCAATATATCCACCTATTACTAAATAAACATGCGCTCGTAGTAGTGAAGAGATATCTAAAGATATAGTTCCAGCATAAGCTAAAGCCATGAGCAATCCAAAAATAACTCCAAAAAATAAAAATGTATTTGAGATAAGTACACTACTCATTACTAGGTTTAACTTTTTTACTTTAAATATAGTCATAAAGATTTCCATTACAAAAATCATCATTGAGACAAGGACTATAACTCCACCATAAGGTAAAAGAGCAGGAGAATAAAGAAAACCGGAAACCATAAGTATAGTTCCGATGAGTAACAAAGGCCAGATAGCATAAAAGAGTTCAACTCCAAAATGCCCAACTTCCAATACAACAGGTACTAATTGAGCCATTGCACCAAAAATTATCATCATTACAAAACCAAGTAAAAACATATGTACAAAACTTAATACTTTTGGATTTAAAAATGAAAAATCATCTACACTAAAGAAGAAGAGGGAAAAAGAAGAGACAAGATAGAAAAAACTTCCTATTATGAAATAAGGAGCAATTAGTTTAAATGGAGGAGCAAAGTCTTGCGAAATAGAAGACATTTAGTCTTCTACCCATCACAAGATGTTTGAGTTAAATCAGAATCAATACCAGCATCTACATTTGTAAAAGTGATTTTAACTAAACCACCTTCTATATCTTCAAGACTATGAGAAACATCAGCTTCAAGCTTAGCATATAGACCACCTGGAGATTTAGCATTAATCATCACAAGAATGTGGTTTGAATTTTTAATGAGTCTTAATCCACTCATTGCATTTACCATTGGGTCTGGTGGTCCACACTTTGATGTGTCAAAATAATAAGTGCTTACACCGTCTTGAGCTAGTTCGAAGAAATCAACAGTTGCTCCTGCAACTTCTATTTTTTTTGCTTCACTTGGAATTGGTAACATAAATAATCCTTTTTTAATTATAAGGATGATTGTAGTAAAAATTTATATATTTAACATTGATATGTATCAACAATCTATCTAGTTTGCCCACTTCCGTATATTTTAAATTTATAAGTAGTTAGCCCTTC
>JBLIEY010000093.1:0-11109 GCA_047633475.1 Sulfurimonas sp. | reverse complement strand
AATATGCCTCAATATTTTTAGAAGCTAAAAGGGCTTTCATATTTCCATCATATGCTGCATAGTTTACTTTCACTTCTTCTATAACATCACTATCACCTTCGATATTATTCATATGATGTTTTATGTTCTCATGTAACTCTTCAATATATAGCATTTATTCTCTCTTAATTTTTATGTTAATTTTTCAGATGTAACTATAACACCGTCTGTGTCTGCGTAGAGATAATCCCCATTTTCAAAGCCAATCCCTCCAAATGATAAATGAACATTTCTTTCACCTTCTGTCTCTGGTATATATTTTTTTGGACAAGTCCCAAGAGCGTATAAAGCTACAGGAATATCTTTTATCTGGAATGTGTCTCTAATGTAGCCGTTTACTATAATTCCTGCATAATTGTTTTTATGTGCAAATTTCATAAGGTTTTCACCGACAACTGCGAAATACTCTTCTCTGACGTCAACAACAACAACTTTCCCAGTTCCGTCTTCATCACGAAGCAGTTTGATGAGCTCAGAGTTGTTTTTGTCTAACCTAATTGTTACTACCTCACCTTGGCAGCTATCTGCACCACCATAATTTTTGTATTGTGGATCAAGCACAAGTACTTTATCTAAATGTTCGTCACAAATATCTGCTGTAAAAAAAATCATTTTTATTCCCTAATTGTTCAATTATAAATGTATTTTAGCACCTTATAACCTTGTTCTTACATAAATTTTGGTATCTTTACACCCATAAAATATATTAGGTAAGCAATAGATGAAAGTAGTAACAGGCGTAGTTGGAAATGATATACATGTTGTAGCAAATAGATTAATAGAACTTTCTCTTAATGCAAGAGGATTCGAAGTGTTTAACTTAGGTGTAAACACTTACTTAGAAGAATTTTTCGATGCGGCAGTGGAAACAGGGGCAGAAGTACTTCTTATATCTTCACTAAATGGTGAAGCAGAAGGTTGGAGTAGAGAGATTAAACTCCTAAAATCAAAATATAAGAATTTAGATAATCTTGTAATGGTTATTGGTGGAAACTTAGTTGTAGGAAGTGCAGATGCTAATGTGATTGTGCCTAAATACAAAAACTACGGGTTTGACTTAGTCTTTCATCAAGTAGATCTTAACACTGGACTTGACACACTAGAAGAGTTTTTAAAAGAGAGAAATAGATAATGAGTTTGCTCCAAGAAGAAAGAAAAATAATTCTAGGTAATGAGTATGTAGACAATTTTGACTTTGCGGAAGTTGAAGAGTTTATTAAAAATGCAAGTAAAGATCTTTTTATCTCTCATCACTTTAAAACAAAAAAGAAAATGCTTGTCCAACCTCGTGGAGGATTTCCTACCTATAAAAAACAATTTGCCTTAAATGAGTTCTTTGTAGAAGCAAATGTAGATGTTTTACCTCTTACAATCGACTCTAATACAAGACTTAATGACTATGCAACAGCCGAGAAGATGCTACGTTTAAGTGAAGAGAATGACGTGGATATGTTAAATGGATATCCTTTAATAAATCACGGTTATAGAAACACAAGAAAGATGGTAACTCACTTCAATAAACCAGTTAGCCTTAGACATGGTACTCCAGATGCACGACTTCTTATAGAGACTGCCTTAGCATCTGGTATATTTGATATAGAAGGTGGACCTATCACTTATCTTCTTCCATATTCAAAGAATTTCCCACTTGATAAAGCTTTTTTATATTGGAAATATGTAGAGAAAATTTGTGCAAACTACTCAAAACTAAATGAACCTATAAATAGAGAATCATTTGGGGCGCTTACAGCTACCTTAGTTCCACCTGCGATTACTATTGTTATTCAACTTCTTGAGATGCTACTTTCACTTGAAGAGGGTGTAAAATCATTTTCAGTTTCTTTTTCTCAAACTGGTTCAATGAATCAAGATATTGTTATGGGTGCAGTTATTAAAAAACTTGCAAAGCATTATGCCGAACAAATTAATTGCGCAGATGCATCTATTCACCTTGTTTATCATCAATGGATGGGAGCTTTTCCAACTAATAAAGATTTTGCAGAGCAACTAATCAATATGTCTACTGTTATAGCAGCTATGGTCGGTGCAAATAAAATCATCACAAAAACAAGGGAAGAAGCTTCAGGAATACCAACTAAAGAAGCAAATGCAAAAACAGTTGCTAACACTCAGTATACTCTTGGCATCTTAGATGGTCTACCTAAAATTGTGGATGAAGAAGAAGAAGAGATAATGACTCTAGAAGTTAATGCTATCATGGAAGCTGTATTTAATGACCCAGCTGACACTCTTTGGAGAAAAGTATTTAACTCAGTTAAAAATGGAATTATAGATATACCTTTTTCTCCTCATATTATCAACCATAATGAGATGATAACTATACGCGATGCAAAGAAAAATATTAGAATTATAAAAAGAGGAAATGTACCTATTCCTGACCGCTGTTTTGAGTATGAAAAAGCTCAATGCGATCTTACAAAAGACACTACAAGCATCGTAAATGATATTATCCATGATATAGGAATTATGCAATGAGTAAAATGAATGACAAACTTTTAATAGATGTTGGAAGTACTTACTTTAAAGTTGGTACGTCTTCAAGCATAGAACAACATTTTAGAGACTTTAACAAAGATATATTTGATGATCTTAAATATAAATGTGGAAATACAATAGAAAATTATTCAAAAGACGATATATATATTTGCTCATCTGCAAATGGTGGTTTAAGTACACTTATCATAGGTCTTACAAACTCATTTTCACTAAAATATGCTAAAAATATAGCTTTTAACTCTGGTATTAACATTATAGAAACTATAATCTACCAAAATATTGAAGAATATTCTATCCCTAGTGATGTAATTGATGTTGTAATTATTGTTGGTGGTATTGATTCTAATTCAAAGATATTTGGTGATGATTTATATGAGTACTTAGAAAAACTAAATTACTCAAATATAGTATACGTAGGGAGTAGCACACAAGCTCAAAGTCTAGAAAAAAAGATTGAAAAGCTCGTTGTATTACCAAATATCATAGACGACAGACTTCATATTGTAGAAGAAAACCTAAAAATTTATCTTACAAATCTTTATCAAGAAGATATTGTAGGAAAAGAAGACATTAAGCATCTGTATGAAATCACATCAAACCAAATATATTCTACTCCATATATTGTAAATAAAACGCTTCCTATGCTCAACACAAAGTTTTCAGTTGTAAACCCTTATATCCTCATAGATATTGGAGGGGCAACTACCGATATTCACTATTCTAAAGATTTAGTTGATGATAATATCGTAACTGAGAATGAGTATGATAGACTAGTATTTAAAAAGCTTGGTGTTTATAAGTCAAAAGAATCTTTGATTTTTACTGCACAGAACAATGAGTTTGTTTATGAACTTCTAACGCATCTAAAAGTTACAGAAAATATTTTTAATGAGCAAAGCGAAAAAGCTACAAAAGTACTTATGCAACTAGCAGTTTTCCTTGTTTTATGTAAAATGTCACACTATAAGAAGGCTTATATCAATCTAAAGTTATTGTCCATCAATTCTATTGTGCTTACAGGTGGTATTACAAAAGTTTTATCAGCAGCAGAAATAGAAGATATTATCTCGTTTTTCTATAAAAAAATATTAAACTCAGAGCATAATCCTGTTACTATACTAGATACCAACTATGATATTTGGACCCTTGGGGCAAAAGCAGAGTAAATCTTTTTCTTTTCTGGCTAAACATTACTATGTAATGTTTGCTCGTCAAAGAGATTTTCACTATACTATGAAATAGGAAATTAAATATGTCAATAAATTGTATAAGAACACTAATAGAAGATGCAGCTAAGACTCATGGTGATAAAACAGCATTAGTTTTTAATGAAAAAAGTATAACTTACTCTGAACTTTTTACTAAAGTAAATCAAGTAGCTTATTATCTAAAAGAACTTGACTTACCCAAAGATTCAAGAATTGGTATTTATTCGAACAAAAGCATTGAACAAGTTATAGCTATTTTAGCTATTTTATCAACTGATTATACCTTAGTTCCTTTGACAAAACTTTTAAAACCAGAGCAAATTGAGTATATAATTAACGACTGCGACATCAAGTGTATTATTACTGATAAACTAAAGATTGAGAATATTGAAGAGATAAATTTTAGTGGTCATATTATTTCATATGAAACCGCAGGCAAGGATATAGCATCTTTTGAAGAAATTTTTAAATACTATAATAAACCTTATATTTGCAACGTAAATGGACATTCAAATGCTCTTATAACCTACTCTTTTGGAATGGGTGGAACACCTAAGGGAATTGTTATTTCTCATAGAAATCTTATAGATTCAGCTCGAGTTGTTTCTCAATACTTAGACCTAAAAGAAGAAGATGTTATCTCAGGTCTTCTTGTCTTCAATCTTGACTATGGACTAAATCAAATCTTTTGTGCTCTATACAAGCGAGCAAGCTTAGCTCTGCATAGATTTATACTACCAGAAGACTTTTTTAATCACCTTATTAATGATAAAGTAACTGTTATCCCTCTTATGCCTGTAACAATCACTCAAATATTTGAAGCAGAGATGAGTAGAATACCAACTCCTGAACTTTTTGATAATGTTAAAACTATCACTTCCTCAGGTGGAAATGTTACTGCTAAAATGATAACTGATTGTAAAAGAACTTTTAAAAATGCTTCATTTTATTCTATGCACGGTCTTACGGAAGCTTTTCGATCTACTTATTTAGATCCATCACAAGTTAGCATTAGACCAGATTCTATAGGAAAAGCTATTCCCGATGTAGAACTATATGTTATAAACAAAGATGGCAAAGAATGTTCTGTACGCGAAGTAGGGGAACTTATCCACAGAGGTGGATACATTTATAAAGGTTTTTGGAATGCACCTGAACAAAATGCCCAGAGATTTAAATCAATACAAATACTAAAAGATGTTATAAATTTAGAAGGTCAATTAACAGATGAGATAGTTGTTGCAACTGGTGATTATGTTTACAAAGATGAAGAAGGTTACTTTTATTTTGTTTCAAGAAATGATAACATGATAAAAACAAGAGGATTCAGGGTTTCTCCTTACGAAATAGAATCTGTAGTATCTAGATGCTTTGCTCAAATAACAAAATGCGCAGTATTTTCAATAAATAACGATCTCATAGAAGAAGAGATAGTCTTGGTTTATTCTGCACCAAGTGAAATACCACCAAAAGAATTAATATTTGAACTTAAACAGCATCTAGCATCTTATATGCTTCCAAGTAAAGTAATATACAAAAAATCACTTCCACTTGTTCAGAGTGATAAAAACCAGGTTAATAAAGCTGAGTTAAAAAGAGAACTTTTAGAAAACTAAAAAAGAGTCAACTGAGTGTGATAAGGTATAGTTCTGTTTAGAATTGACTTATCAACTCCTACAATAAGAGCAAAGTGAAAACTACTTTCTTTTAGAATTGGTAGTATCTCTTTTTCATGCTTATATGTGATTACATTCTCATTTTTGGCTTCTTGCGCAGAAAAAGGAATGATATTTATAATTTTTGCCCAAGAAGCATGAGAATGAAGAAATGTTATCTCACTATCTATAAGGCTTGTGTTTGGTTCAAAGATTAGAACTTTATCGCTTGTTCCAAAGTCTTTTATTTCAAATTTTTTATTTGTAAAAACTGCCTCAAAGTGTTCTATTGGTGTGAACTTTCTAAGTCTAAAGTCAATTTTTTGACTTTTAAAAAGATGTAAAAGTTCTGCAAGATAAGGTATAAAAAACGGAGAGATAAGTTGTCTTTCATAAAAAATATTATCATATATAAACGATGTTTCAAAAAGTGTTTGTTCCATTATTTCTATTGGTTCTATAGAAATTTTTGATAGAGTTTTTACATTTGTGAAGATGTCTTTAGAATTCAGAGTAGGGCAAAAAAGAATTGTTGTTTTGTCTTCAGCTTCCCAAAGAGATTTAAATATAGTTCTTGTATCTCCATAAACAACCACAAAACTTGTTTGAGTAATAACTTGAAGAGCAAGTTTTAAAATTATTTCATTACACTCATATGCAACTACTTCTTTTTCAATCATCTTAAAGCGAAGAAGTCTTTTGACTGCTTCATCAATATTAGTAACTTTTATCCAAGCAATTTCACTATCGCTTATTTGTGTAGGTTTATCAAAAACTATTCCATATGCACCGTTTAAGACTGCTAAGCCTATGTCTTTTGCATCATAAGCTATAAAGAGGTCGCCTCTTTTTACCTTATATGCCTCAAAAACAGTGTTTTCAAAACTATTTACAAATGGTTCGTTTACAAGTTTACCATGTGTAAGTGCTAGGAAATTTTCAAGTCTCATCCAATCGGTGTTCCGGCTTTTTTAGGCTTCTCAGGTCTTACTAAACAAAGACCATCTTCATCTTTGGCAGCAAGTAACATCCCTTCTGACATCATTCCCATAAGCTTTGCAGGTTTTAAGTTTGCTACAACACATACTTGAGTGTTTAAAAGTGATTCAGGAGAATAGAACTCTTTAATTCCTGCTACTACTTGTCTATTAGTACCTTCGCCTAAATCAACTTGTAGTTTTAAAAGCTTTTTACTCTTTGGAACTTCCTCTGCTTCTACAACAACACCAATTTTTAGTGATGTTTCAAAAAATTGACCAATCTCAATAAGGTTGTCATCTTCGTTAGCTGTTGTTTTTTCTACTTTTTTCTCAACTTCAGGCTTATTTGGTTCTGCTTCAGGTGCTTCAGGAATTAAAGGCTCATCAACACGAGGAAATAGAGGAGGAACTTTTTTAATATTAAATAATTTCAATAGTTTTTTATCAATAACCATCTCTTTATAGCTATCATTATTTATAGAAAAATTAAGTGCATCTGCAATAGTCGCAGTAGTTTTAGGCATAACAGGACTAAGCATAATAGCTGCTTTAGCTAAGATATTTGCAACAAGAGCAACAGTTGCTAATGCTTCGTCTTTTTTGTCTTCTTTCATTTTGACCCATGGAGAATGTTCTTCAATAGCTTTATTTCCAATAGCAAACAGTTTCCAAAGTTCTTCTAAGTATCTATGAGTCTGCATATTTTGCATAAAACCATCAAGGTTAGCAAGTGCTTCGTTCATAGCATCTAGCTCTTTTGTGTGGAATTTTTCTACATCTACACTGTCAATCTCAAAGTCTGAGTACTTTCCACTCATACCAATGATACGATTTAAAAGGTTACCAAGGTCGTTGCTAAGTTCTGAGTTTATTCTATCTATAAAAGCTCGTTGTGAAAAGTCACCATCTTGACCAAAAGGAACTTCACGAAGCATGAAGTATCTAAGGTTTTCAACACCATAAGCATCTGAGACAACTTTAGGAGCTATTACATTACCTTTAGATTTACTCATTTTTTCACCATCTCTTGTCCACCAACCGTGAACACCAATATGCTCAGGAAGAGGTAAGTCAAGACTCATAAGGAATGCAGGCCAGTATATAGCATGAAAACGAAGAATATCTTTACCAACAAAGTGTGTAGTTGCTGGCCAATATTTCATTAGTTTTTCATCTTGACCATAACCAAGAGCTGTTACATAGTTCATCAATGCATCTAACCAAACATACATAACATGCTTGTCATCATTCATAGACTCTGGAAGTTTGACACCCCAAGTAAAAGATGTACGAGTAACAGAAAGATCTCTAAGTCCGCCTTTTACAAAGTTTATAACTTCATTCGCGCGAGAACGAGGCAGGATAAAGTCTGGATTTTCTTCGTAGTGTTTTAGCAAAGCATCTTCGTATTTTGAAAGTCTAAAGAAATAACTTTCTTCTTTAACTATACTTGTCGCTCTACCACAATCAGGACAAAATTCACCATCTATAAGTTGAGTCTCCGGAAAGAACGTCTCACAACTAACACAGTAGTGACCTTCATAAAAATCTTTATAAATATCTCCCTTAGCATACATAACTTCAAAAGCTTTTTGAACACCTATTTTATGGTCTTCATCTGTAGTTCGTATAAACTTGTCATAACAGATTTCAAATTCATCCCATAGATTTTTAAAAGAAGCACTAATTTCATTTGCAAACTCTTGAGTAGGCTTATTGTTCTTAGCTGCTGATTCTTCAATCTTTTGACCATGCTCATCAGTTCCTGTTAAAAAGTAAGTATCGTTACCTTTTAGTTTCTCATATCTAGTCATTGTGTCTGCTATAAACGTTGTATAAGCGTGACCAATATGGGCTTCGCCATTTACGTAATAAATAGGTGTTGTTATATATTTGCTCAATTAATTTCTCCCTTAATTTTCTTTCTTAAAATGAAGGAAACCCTTCATCTATTTGATACGGTATCGGAACTAGTCCCGACATCTACGTTAACGCTATGTTTTTTTCAGTAAAAGGCTAATTACCCTAGTGCAATTATGAAGCACTCTGTTAAAGAAAACAAAGAGTTTACGTTGTTAAAACTCAAATCCGCCTGTCTCACCTTTTGACATGCTGTTATATACTGATTTTACATAATCAAGTCTAAGTTCACAATCCATGTAGTGTTCACAAGCACTACAGCTTTGAAGGTTCTTTTCTTTTTGGCAAACCTGTATTTTAATTATCATCTCATCAAGATGAATTTCAAACTTGTCTTTTTGTGGACTATGCGTTGGCTGCATAAACTTCTTTTACTCTCGCTATTTCATACTTTGAACCAAAAAAACATGGTGAAGTGTCATGAATGTGAGAATATCCTAATTCCATAAGATTAACTTTACCATCTATAGCTTCTCCACCTGCAAGATTATAAACAAATGCAAAAGGAAAAACTTCAAAAAGTTTACGAAGTTTTCCATCAGGTTTGTCACTAGTAGCTGGATATGAAAACAAACCACCACCTTTAAGAAGAATCTGATGTAAATCAGGAACCATTCCGCCAGAATATCTTAGACGGTATCCTTCTTTAAAGAAGCTATCCACCATTTCTTTATGGTAAGGTTTCCAGTTTTGTTGCGTTCCACCAGGAGCATTTAGTTTACCTTTGTCATTAAGACGAATCTCTTTAACGTATTCAAAAGCTTCACCTTGAAGAAGGTAGAGTTTAACTTTGTTATGAGCAAAAACCATTTCAACACGAGGTCCGAAAACAACATAACATGAAGCAACCATGTTTTCTGTACCAAATGCATTTTCGTAGATTCCAAATATAGAACCAACACTAAGATTTACATCTACTAAAGATGAACCATCAAGAGGATCATAAGCTATGAAATATTTTCCATCTTTGTTTAAAAGCATCTCTTTTTCTTTTTCTTCACTTGCAATAGTATTTATAGATGAAACTTTAGAAAACTCTTCTTCTACAATCATATCGCACTGGATATCAAGTTTAAGTTGAGTCTCTCCAGAACTATTCTCATGTTGTGAATAGCCTATATCTTTAACATCTATAGCTTTTTTAATTCTTTTTGCAGTTCGCTGAATTGCGTCAAATATGTCAGTCATTTATTTATACTTCCTTTGCGTTTTTAAGTATCCAAGATATTATATCTTCACAGTTGTTTAAATCAAGTATATCAACATTATCAGGCACATCATAATCTGCCTTGTTTATAGTCTCATCTATCGCTAAAGCATCCATAAATGGAAAATAATCATTATCTAGCGTGTCTCTAAATACACTTATACGTGGCAATGGTAAATTTTTTAAACCTTCAACAAGTAAAATGTCAAAATCATTAAAAAGTCTTATCATTTCATCTAAATCTTTGTTCTGTTTTGAGAAGTAAGTAGTTCTAGCCGGTGAGGTAACAATAACCTCTGCCCCTGTATCAGAGAACTTGTAACTATCTTTGCCTTCAACATCAAAACGGGCCTTATCGCTTGGGTCATGTTTAATTATTGCAACTCTTTTACCTTGTTCATGTATAAGTTTTCTTGCTACTTTTAGTATAAGAGTAGTCTTTCCGCTATTTGATGGACCTGTAAATGCAACCGCTAATCTTTTATTCACTTTATATCTTTGTTTAAAATTTTAATGATTATACAAAATAGTCGTTAAAAGCTTGTTTAATAAGATATAATTCTTTCACAAATTATAGGAATTTTTATGAGATATATATTAACAATTTTAACTTTTTCACTACTATTTTTAGGATGTGCAGACAAAAATGCTTTTAGTAAGTTTAAAATGCTTCCAGATCAAGAGTTGAGTGCTAATAGCTTACAAAGTTCTAAAATAAAGTTAGGGGAGAATGTAGCTGGAGTAGTTTCTACTATCTATTTAAATGAAATTTACCCAAAAGTTTATACTGCCAACGAATATTTTTATGTTTATGTCTATTTAAAAGATGGTTCAAAGATGTACGACCCAAACACTCTTGATGATATTAAACTTACACTAAAACTAAACAATAAACTACCATTAAAGATAAAAAAACTAGATTCAAAAAATAAGTTTTCTCACCTAGCATCTGTCAATAGCGAATGGAATCAATATTTTCTTATTGCCTTTGAAGAAGAAAAGACAAATAAACTCAGCCTTGTTCTCGAAAACGGTCAGTCATCTTCGGATTCGTTAGTGTATCAAAAAGGTGAATAATAGAAACATCTTCTCCCATTATTTTTTTATACATCACATAGTTTGCTAAAACTTTTTTCCCATACTCTCTACTCTGTGAATTAGACATAAGTTCCATACTCAAAAAAGGTTCATATTTACCGCTGTTAAAAGTATTAGTTTCAAGATATCTTCTTAAGAATCCCATCCCACCATTGTAAGCATAAGCCATAAAAAGAGGGTGATATAGAGATTTTTTCATCCATTTTAGATGATTTAATGCATAGTTAATATTATTTTTTGGGACAAACATTTCATCATAATTTTTTATTGGATTTTTTACCTGCTTAGAGATAGCATCTGTAACAAATGGCATAAGTTGCATTAGTCCTAGAGCGTAGGAGCTCGAAAGAGCAGACGGAATAAGCTTACTTTCTTGACGCATAATTGCATATACTAATGCTTTTTCATCAGTTGTAATATTTTTTAGGTATCTATTATAAGGCATTATATATCCATGCATCCTATGTTTATATACTTTTTCTAAT
>JBLIEY010000092.1:0-11210 GCA_047633475.1 Sulfurimonas sp. | reverse complement strand
TAACCAACAGCTAGTTCTTCTAAATCAAGAGGTACTGCCATCATAGAAGCAACTTTTTTATCATTTACTATTATATTTAATTTTATTTCACGAATTACAGTATCTTCTGTAGTGAATTTTTCACTACCTTTTATCTTAGTAGTCTCTATAGTGATTATTTGATCCATTGCCTATCCATCCAATTTTTTATATTTGACATTTCAACATAATATACCTTTAATATACTTAATATAGAAGAACACAAGATATATCTCAAGAATCTATTAAATTAGTCAATCTAAAGAAATACTTATTTGCAAATATATAGAAAGTGAATTAGTTAAAGATTATATATAGCTCAAAGAAGAGCTTACAAAGACCTAACCTTAAAAGGTTAGGTCTTGCTTTTGAGGTATTAGAAGTTATATGTAGCTTTTGCGTAGTATTCTCTACCTGCTTCAGGATAACCTAAATCGTAATAGTAATCTTCGTCTAGTAGATTTTCTACACCAATTTGAAAGTCTAAAGCTTTAGAATATGTGTACTTAGCACTTATATTTGTTAGAACAACATCGTGTGCATAAGTATTACCAGACTCATCTTCTGATTTTAAGTCTTTCTTATAAGAAAAATTTCCACCAACTTTTACTTTGCTTATTGGGGAGTAGTAAGCAAAAATGTAAGCTTGATGTTCTGGAATATCAGTAACAACTTCATCATCATCTTTCTCAACATCTGTATAAGTATAGTTAAGTCCTGTATCTAGTTGAACTGTTTTATATTTTAAAGTCAGCTCAAAACCTTTGTTTCTCTCTGTCCCTGTGTTTTGTTCTTGACTATACCATTTACTACTTATATATTCAACATTTGAAACATTAACAATAGGGTCTTCAACATATGAATAAAAAATGGCTGCATCTATTAAAATACTTTTAGAAATTTTAGCATTGTGACCAAGTTCGACATTAGTAGCTATTTCTGGTGTTAAATCTGGATTAGAGATAGCTTTATTCTTTTTATATGAGTATCTTTCTTTCATTGTTGGGAGGTGAGATTTTCTAGCAACTGTAAATCTAGTAGTTTGGTTTTCTACAGTGTCGTAGTAAAAACCAAGTTGAGCGTTAAAAGCACTATTTGAATTAGTTTCTTGCTCAGTACCCTCTGTAGTTGCATAATTTGGTTTAGTATAGTCATAACTCATGCCAGATATTATCTTTAGTTTATCTGTTGTTTGGTAGATATCTTCAAGTGATACTGAATAAACTACATCTTCATACTCAGAATAATCATCAGGATCAATTTGATCTATCGTATGATTATCTTTCTTATAATTAAGTCCAAGCTTTAGCACATGGTCATCAATCAGACCAAAGTTACTGTATTGTATATTTGCTCCAAGGCTATATGCATTAGTGTCATAAGTATCGTCAATCGTAGTATAAGTTGCATCATCGTAGTCATCATATGTATTTTCATATGTTGCTCTATATACTTTTACCTTCACAGCACTATCACTAAAAGTTTTATTTGCCATAAAATAAATAGTGTCCATATCCCAATTTGTCCAATCTTGATATTTATATTTACTTAAACTACTGTCTACAGATACTGGTTGTGATTTAGTAGAATCAAGACTGTTATATCCTAATACATATTCAGTATTACTATCAGGAGTAAAACCTACTTTTAAATCAACTGTTTGAGATTTAGAATCACTCTTGTCCATCTCGGCACCATCTAGTTCATTAGAGTCTGATACATTATAGTGAGATCTATCTTGCATAGTTCCATTAACTTGATAATAAATTTTTTCAGATTTACCACCAAGACTTAAAGTGTTTGTTTGCATAGAACTATCAAGATCATTATCTGTATTCATCTGAGTTGAAATACTTCCTTCAAATTCTTTAGTTGGTTTTTTACTTACAAAGTTTACAGTTCCTGCCATTGCATTTGGTCCATTTAAAGATGAACTAAATCCTTTAGCAACATCTATAGATGATAAATCTGTAGTTAAAACTCTTGAGTAATCAAAGTTTCCATCATATGGAACAAAGACAGGTATACCATCCATATATACACCAACTCTTTTTGCATCAAACCCTCTCATAATGATACTACTTTCGTTACGACCACCTTTATGCTCAATCGTGATACCGGCTGTAGTATCTAAAACTTTTGCTACATCTTTTTCTGGTGAGTCTTGTAACTCATCATTTGTGATTTTTGTTGCATCTAAAGTTTTATTTTCTTTATCTACAATAGAAATTTCCCCTAAAGTAAAAACATCTTCTGCTACTAATAAACTAGCAACTACTAAAGATATGTACAATAATTTTTTATTCATTTATGAATCCCTTTATTTAAACTTAAAGTATAATATAATACAGATTCTTTAATATAGATAAAATAGTTAACAACTATTTACTAAATATGTGAAATATGCATATTATAAATACAATAGAGCATAATAGTAAGACTTAATGTTAGAAAAAGTTTTTTAAAGTGTTTATACTGGTGTGTTGATTTTTACTTATTGCAGTTTTTGCAGATGCCTTTTAAAATTATATCTTCTATAACGTAGTCTTTTAACTTCATATCACAAAAGGCATATATACATTCAATTTCATTGCACTTGTTACATATAAAATGAGAGTGTGGATTCTTCTTAATCTCAAAATATCTTTTTTTATCGTTTGATTCAAAGGCACTTATTATTGATTCTTCTTCAAACTTTGACATATTTCTATAAAAAGTTGCCTTATCCATTTTAAGATCATGCTTTATATCATCATATGAGATAGGTTTATTGGTAGAAGTAAATATTTCCAGTATATTTACTCTAGCATCTGTCACTTTTAAATTATTGTCTAAAATTATCTTTTCTATTTGCATAAATGAATAATATCAGCTTTGAACTTCATGTAAACTTATGCAACTGCGACTAAGTTGCATTTAAACTGCTTTGGAGTAAAATTTTAAATAAAAAAAAAGGTAGTACATGAAAAAGATTTTATTTATAATGTTTTTTATATTAACAAATGTAGTTTATGCAAAACTAATTGTAATCGTAAGCGTGCTTCCAGAACAAACTTTTGTAGAAAAAATTGCAAAAGATAAAGTAGATATTACTTTGATGGTAAAACCTGGGAATTCTCCTCATACTTATGAGCCAAAATCATCACAGATGATTGACATTTCTAAAGCAGATGTATATTTTAGTATAGGTGTAGAGTTTGAAAACACTTGGTTGCCTAGGTTTAAATCACAAAATAAAAAACTTAAAATTGTAAACATAAGTGACAAAGTAACAAAGGTAGAGATGCTAGAACATCACCATGGAGGTGAAGTACATCATGCTGAGCATAAAAGTTTTGATCCACATACTTGGACCTCTCCTAAAAATGTAAAGATTATGGCAAATACAATTTATGAGTCTTTAGTAGAAATAGATCCAGCTAATAGTAGCTTTTATAAATCAAACTTAGATGAGTTTATAAAAGAGATAGAGTATACAGATGCAGCAATAAAAAATGCACTTAAAGATATAAAATCTAAGAGTAAGTTTATGGTTTTTCATCCGTCATGGGGTTATTTTGCTAATGAATACAATCTTGTTCAACTTGCTGTAGAAGTTGAGGGAAAAAGACCTAAGCCTAAAGAAATGATTATAATTATAGAAGAAGCAAAAGAAGAAAATGTAAAAGTGATTTTTACACAGCCAGAGTTTTCAGATAAAAGTGCAAAAATCATTGCAAAGGAAGCAGGGGTATCTGTAGAAAAAATTTCTCCACTTAGTGGAAATTGGTCTCAAAATCTAATAAATATGGCGAAACAAATTGCAAATAAACGATAAAAATGACAAACTAGTCATAGAAATAAAAGATTTATCTTTTGCTTATGATAAAGAGTTGGTTTTAAAAGATATAAATTTAGAGGTATTTGATAAAGACTTTTTGGTAATCATTGGTCCAAACGGTGGTGGTAAAAGTACTCTTGTCAAACTAATGTTAGGCATCTACCATTTTAAGAAGGGTTCTATAAAGATTTTAGGTCAGCCATTGAATAAAAAGTTTACAGAAGTAGGGTATGTACCACAAAACACAAATGTAAATATAGACTTCCCAATCAAAGCCATAGAAGTTGTTATGATGGGACACTCTTCTAGTAAGCAGACTTTTTTTGGTTATAAAAAGCAAGAGATTGATCATGCGAAACATATATTAGAGCAAGTTGGAATGTTAGACTTTGCCAATAGTAAAATTGGCTCACTTTCAGGTGGACAGCGCCAAAGAGTTATGATTGCTAGGGCTCTTTACTCTAATGCTAAAATACTTTTTCTTGATGAACCGACTTCAAGCATAGATGTAGATGGACAAAAAGATATATATGAGTTACTTAAAAAGTTAAACAAAGAAGTCCCTATCATAGTTATAAGTCATGACTTATCTATGATTATTGATTATGCAACAAAAGTAGCACATATAAATAAGAAACTTACTTTCCATGACTTAACTCTTATGAAAAAGAAGTTTAAAGCAAATAACAAACATATTTGCGAAGTTGAACTTTTAGAGATGATAGGACAAACCATATGATAGATGCTTTAAGTTATGACTTTATGCAAAATGCACTGATAGCTGGGATAATTGTAAGTCTAATATCAGGAATCATAGGTTCATTAATAGTTGTAAATAGAATGGTTTTTTTAGCTGGAGGAATTGCTCATGCGGCTTATGGAGGAATCGGTATAGCTATATATAGTGGTATATCTATTTTTTTAGGAACAACAATTTTTGCGGTTATTGCTGCTTTATTTATGGCTTTTGTAACTATTAATCAAAGAGAAAAGACAGATATATTCATAGGACTTATCTGGGCTGTTGGAATGGCTATTGGTATTATATTTGTAGATTTAACACCTGGTTATAATGTCGATTTGATGAGTTATCTCTTTGGCTCTATTTTAGCAGTTAATAGGGATGACTTATATTTTATGGCTGTGTTGTTTGTTGTAATTATTTTTGTAATAAGCTTTTGGTACCGCGATATTTTAGCAGTCTCTTATGATAGTGAATATGCATCTCTTTGTGGCATAAATGTAAAATTCTTTTATACACTTATCCTTATATTATCAGCGCTTACAGTTGTAATCGCCATAAAAGTAGTAGGACTTATATTAGTTATTGCTTTACTGACAATACCAGTATATATTGCGCAGAGTATAACTTCTTCATTATATACAATGATGATTAGCTCTGGATTAATTGCATCCTTATTTACAATTATAGGACTTTGGATATCTTATTCTTATAATTTAACATCTGGTGCTTGTATTATCCTTGTAGCAGCATTGTCATTGCTTATATTTATTGTTTTATTGAAGCTAAAATGAAAAAACTTATTTGGAATATACTAGTCTAGCAATTATTATTTTCTTGAGTGTGTTTTATTTAAAGTAAAATTTAGTACTTATTTAGTATAATGCCCAATCAATTTTCAGTAGGGAAATCTGGGCATTTATGTTTAGGTTGCTTCATTTCACGATGAGGTTACGCTATCCGAACGAATTTGTAATACTTATACGGAGAAATTTTATGAAAAAAGTTCTATTTTTAATGCTAGCTCTTGCTACTGCTGCAATGGCTGCTGACGGTGACGTTGCTAACCAAACTCTTAAAGCATACTCAATGATCGCTGCTGGTCTTGGTCTTGGTCTTGCTGCTCTTGGTGGAGCTATCGGTATGGGTCATACTGCTGCTGCAACAATCGCTGGTACTGCACGTAACCCAGGTTTAGGTGCTAAACTAATGACTACTATGTTCATCGCTCTTGCAATGATCGAAGCACAAGTTATTTATGCACTAGTAATTGCTCTAATCGCACTTTACGCTAACCCATATTTAGGTTAATCTTTAAGATTTAACTTAAATACCCTCAAGCCTAGCTCTATTTAGGAGTTAGGCTTTTTTTTTCTATTTTATGCGATCGTGGTGGAACGGTAGACACGCAGGCTTGAGGGGCTTGTGCCTAACGGTGTGAGGGTTCAAATCCCTCCGATCGCACCATCTCAAAAACCAAAATAACAATCCAATCATTTTCCCAACCTATTGTTTTAATATCTGTTGCAAATAAGAATGTACTGAATAAACTTACCGAAGATATAAGTAGGTTATTTGCTTCCATTACAATTCTTCATATTATATTGTCAAATTAATATTATAATCTTAGAATATTAATCATAAACACACTCTGCTACCTTTGCTTACATATATATAAGGGATTAGATAAAATATTAAAAAAACTTATATTATAAAAAAATATGCTAAAATTAGATTAGCTATAAAGTCATGTGTCTTAAAAGTTATATTTTTTATAAATCTTTGTTTATTATACTAACAAACATTTTTTAGACACACTATTTTTAAATTAAGTCAAACTTCATTATCCATCAGATATAGTTCTGACACAAGTTATAAGGAACAAAGAATTGAATAATACAGATATCAAAGAGTGCCATTTATTAGATATATTATCAGATAAAAAAATATTGTGTGCAGATGATAATGAGGGAGCATTAAGTAACATAGTAGAAATACTTGAAATGTTTTTTGAAAAGGTAACAGGTGTAAGTGATGGATTAAAAGCCCTACAAGAATCTCAAAACAATTTGTATGATGTTCTAATGTTCGATATTAACATGCCTAATATGGATGGTTTAGAAGCCCTCAGAATGATAAGAAAAGATAATAAAAAAATTCCAGTCATAATGATATCTGCGCATACTGAACAAGATTATTTGTGGAGAGCTGTCGATCTAAAAATTACTAAGTACCTGATAAAACCAATTGAAAAGAAAACACTATTAAAGGCCCTTGAAGAAATAGCTTTAGAGTTAATTGACTATAAACTTACAGTAAAGTTAACTCCTGAAATGTCATACGACTTTTGTACAAAACTTATAGTTAAAGAAACTAGTAGTTTGAAATTATCTAAAAGTGAGAGTAGGCTCTTAGAATATTTTTTAAAAAGAAATAAAGAAATTGTTACTTATGATAATATATTAGACTACATGTGGGAATATGAAAAACCAAGCAAAGAGGCTATTAAGTCTATAGTAAAAGTACTTAGAAAAAAAATAGATGGTAAGTTAATTAGAAATCTCTACGGAGTGGGATATATGTGTGAACTACAACTTTAAATTTATTATAGGATTTTTTGTTCTTCTCTACGCAATAATTACACTTCTATTTTTTAACTTCTACAAAGAACTTGCGATAAAAGATACAAAGCAAGAAGCTATCTCTATATTAAGTACTATGACAGCGTTAAGCTCTTACCTAGATGAGATTCAAAGACCGATTATGAATGAGTTAAGAAAGAAGACTCAAGGTGAAGATAATTTTTTTGATGTAAGGGTACATTCTTCATATTTTATAGAACAATATATATATTAAAAGAAAATTTCTGAAAATGATTTAAGATATAAATATAAATTAGTAGCTACTAACCCCTTAAATCCAGTCCATCAAGCAAATAAATTTGAAAGCGATCTTTTAAATAAATTTAGAGAAGGAAAAATAAAAGATTATTTTACATTAATTGAAGAAAATAATAAGTCATATTTTTTTATTGCAATGCCAACTGCTAAAAATAAAGCATCATGCTTGCAGTGCCATGGAGATCCTAAAGATGCTCCCACAAATTTGATTGAAAGTTATGGTTCAACTAGTGGTTTTAACGAAAAAGTGGGTGATATTAGAGCCATGATATCTCTTAAAATTGCAGTATCAAGTATAATTATGAATCATAAAGATGAATTTATAACTGGTGGTTTGGCAATGTTCATAGTCTTTATAATTTTTATACTTCTGATTTATTTAATTTATAAAAAAGACATGAGACTAAAAGAAAGGAAAGATAATCTTTTTATGCATCAAGATAGGTTAGCAATTATGGGTAGCATGATTGGAAATATATCTCATCAATGGAAGCAACCATTAAGTCAACTTTCTTATATCCTTATAAACCTTGAGCTACTTAGTGAACGAAACAAGCTAACTAATGAAAAAGTACTTAGTAAAGTAGAAGCAGCAAATGTTCAAATATCTTTTATGTCGGACTCTATCAATGACTTCAAGAACTTTTTTTCTCCAAAAAAAGTTATGGGAGAGCATAACGTAGAGGATATATTAGATCAATCACAAAGATTGTTGCAAGCAACTTTAGATCAGCATGCTATTAAGCTGAGTATAGATAAAAGTGAAGGCTTTATTTTTTATGGTTCTTATAATGAATTGGTACAAGTGTTTCTAAATATTATTAATAATGCAAAAGATGCTTTTGTATCAAACAAAACAAAAGCCTGTGTTATACAAGTAAAAGCATATAAAGAAAATAATAAAAATATTATCACAATAGAAAATAATGCTGGAACAATTGATCAAAATGTAATAGATAAAATTTTTGAACCATACTTTTCTACTAAGGACTTAGAAGTTTCTAGTGGAATAGGACTTTACATATGTAAATTAATTATAGAAAATAATAATGGAACAATTGATGTTAAAAATTTAGATAAAGGCGTCATATTTACTATCAAATTTTGATAAACTGAGTATTTCTCTTCTTTCTCCCCTTTCTCACCCACTTTCTAGTTACAATTCAAATACAAATTTTTTAAATAAGGATATTGTATGGATAAGACGTCTAGGAGACAATTTTTAAAAGGAGGAACTGCAGCAGTAGCAGGAACGGTATTGGGTATACCTTTACCAGTTAATGCTAAGACAATTACAGCTACTGATTTTTCAATGGAAAAAAAAGTTTCTGTTTTGTGTAGAATGTGCGCTCAAAAGTGCCCAGCAGTTGCTACAGTTTTAGATGGAAGAGTAGTTAGATTAGAGCCAAATATGGGTACACCATATGGTGCTGTTTGTGGTAGAGCTTCTGGGGCAATAGGCACTCTATATGATCCAGACAGAATAACTACTCCTCTAATCAGAACTGGTGAAAGAGGTGAAGGTAAATTTCGTAAAGCTACTTGGGATGAAGCTTTAGATATGGTTGCCAACAAAATGAAAGAACTAAAAGAACAAGGCGATGAAAAAACTGTAGCTTATTTACCAAGATTTAGCTCAGCTGGTGGCCTAGATAAGGGATTCTTTCAACTTTATGGTACTCCAAACGTAGTTGGTTATGGTGACACTTGTTTTGGTGCATCTTTACCAGTAGGTTTTGGTGCTGTTATGGGTGGAACTAAGTTTAGTGGTGTTGCTGGACCTGGTACAGGCGCAGTAAGTGCTGACTATGAAAATGCAAAGTACGGAGTGTTAATCCAAAGAAATGTTGGTGGTGCACTTGTTTGTCATCCATGGGGTAAAACATTTGGTATGGGCAAGAAAAATGGAATGCAAATAGTTGCTGTTGATCCTAGAAAACCGTCAGAAGCTGGTGAAAGCCTAACTGATTGGGCTCCGATTAAGCCAGGAACTGATGGTGCTTTTTTACTTGCATTAATGAACGAAATTTTTACAAAAAAATATTATGATGAAAAAGTTATACGTTCAAAGACTAATGCGGAAATGTTAATCAACATTGAAACTGGTCTACCTGTTTTAACTCAAGATATAGTAAAAATGAAGAAGGGTAAAGAAAAACATATCACTGATTACTATGTAGCAACATCTACTGGCTTTGGTTTTAAATCAGAAACTAAGAGTGATGTGCAACTATTTGGTGAATATAATGTAGTAGTAGATGGTGTTACTATAGCATGTAAAACTGCATTCCAATTAATGAAAGATTCTTGTGCAGAAAATACTCCTGCGTGGGCTGCAACAGTAACTACTTTACCGGAAAGTCAGATTCAAGATATAGCAAGTAAATTAAATGATGCAAAACCTGCATGTTTTCTTGAAAGAGGTTATAGAAGTGAAAGATATGCAAGTAGTTTAAGAGAAAAACTTTTAATTACTCAAGTAAATGCTTTACTAGGTGCATATGGAGCTAAAGGTGGAATAATATCTAATGGTAAAGTAAAACTTGGAAAAGCTATACATGCACCAAAGTTAACTGAACCTAATATCGCTAAATGGTTAGTGAAAAATGATTCTAAAAAACCTTTTATGAATGTTAAGTTTTTCAGAAGAGCATGGATAGAGTCTATTTTTACTGAAAAACCTTATAAGTCAAAAATGGCAGTACTATGGGGTCAAAATATAGTTGGTGGTTCTGTCGGTTCATATGATATTGCTGAAGCTATGAAAAAGTTAGAAATGATTGCTTGTGTTAGTCCTTATTGGAATGAAACAACAATGTTTGCTGATGTTATTTTACCAGATGCTACTTTCTTAGAGAGAGATGAGTGTTTAAATGGTAAATGGAAAAGTCCATTAGCTACACTTGGAGTAAATCTTAGAGCAGTTGAGCCATTGGGTGATTCTAAAGATGGATATTGGATTGTTAATGAGTTAGCAAGAAGAATTTTCCCTGATGATGTATATCAAGAACATTTTGGTGAGTATGACAAAGTTGGAATGATAGCTCTTTGGAAAAAGCAATATGCTGGTATCAAAGGTATTACAAAAGAAGAAAAAGCTACATTACCTTCTTTAAAAGAAGTACTAGATGGTAGAGTATGGGCTGGTGATAAGCACTATAAGATTAAAGTAAAAACAAAAACTGGTAAAATGGAAATATATCCTACTGCATTAGCAGCAGAATATATGAAATTAAAAACTGCCGGTAATCCGGATGCAGAGTTTGCAAATCCTCTACCAGTATTTAATAAACCATTTTTCTTAGAAGAAAAAACTAAATTAGAAAATGATGAGTTTGTACCTATTTCAGGATTTCACCCACTTGGTACATTCTTAGGACAACAAACTAAGAATAATGTACTTCTGAAAGAGATTCTTGAAGAAAACAAAGCTGACTTTGTTTTTATCAATCAGACAAAAGGTGCAAAACTAGGACTTAAAACTGGAGATAGTATCGAAATTTTTAATACTAAAATAAAAGATAGAGTTTCTATTGCGAAAGTTATGTTAAGCGAAACTATACAAGAAGATGCGTTGTTCGCGTATTATGGAATTACTGCTGGTTATTATGATGGTTTTTCTAAGAAACTTACTCATCATGATGGTGGTGGATTTAATTCAAATCACTTGAGCGAATTTTTGTTTAGTCCTCTTACTGCAGGTAACCCAGCTCAAGACTTTACTGTTCAA
>JBLIEY010000091.1:0-11690 GCA_047633475.1 Sulfurimonas sp. | reverse complement strand
AGATGATTTCTCAATAATTTCAACAAACTCACTTTGTTCATCTTCAAGACCTGTATCTTTAAGAAGTTCAGTAAATCCAACAATTCCATTTAGTGGAGTACGAATTTCGTGAGACATATTTGCAAGGAACATAGATTTTGCTTTACTTGCTTCTTGAGCGGCTTCTTTGTCTTCTCTTGTTTGTTGAATAATCTTCTCAATCAAATTATATGCTTGGATTGTGCCATCAGTAGTGTGCAGGTTAATAATGTTCTCATCACTTGTATCTTGAGCGACCCTTTTTAGAAGATTCTCAAGGTTATCAATATTTCTCGTAATCTCATTTGATAAGAAGTAACCTAGAGTAGCAAGGATTATTGCTACAATCCAAATAGTTAGTGCAGCTATTAGAAATTCAAGAGAATCTTCTTTTACTTTTTGAGCTCTTTTATCCATTGCATCTAGAAGTAAATTTTCCGCATCAGAGATGATATCTATTTTTTCAGAGTGCATAGCAAACCAGACACCAGAAGTAATCTCATATATTCCTGTACCACTAGCTGAGATAATTCCTGTACGTTCGGTATTTATATCTTCAAATAACTCTAAAGCATCTGCATTCTCAAAGAGTAAATTTAATTTTGTTAAAATATTTTTGTTATGTAGTGTTTTGTAGCTTGTTGCATCTGCTTTTGCAATTATAGAAATCCATCTGTTAAGTTCAGCTTCCTCCATGACTGTTGAATGGGAAATAATATAAGACATAAATCCTCTTTCAACACCACTATACTCTTTTGCCTTTACCATTGTAATATATATAGAAGAAAGCTCATTGATTTCTTGGCCAGTTTGATCTTTTGTTATTTGTTCAAGTTGAGATATAACTTCCTCTTGCGCAGATCCATATATATTTGTAAATACATCTTCAAAGGCTATTTGTTGTTTATCTACAAGTTTTCTTGCTGCATAAACTTCTTGTAGTGAAGCTTCTATTGAATGTATATCTTGGCATATCGGACAGTTCTCTTCTCCTATTGAATGCTCATGTAGTAAAATGTCTTTTTTTGTATGTTGAAGATAAGCTTTTGTTTTTGCATCAACAACTTTTCTTTGCTCTTGTAGAGATTTAAGAGTATTTTTTGAAGGGCTTCCAAGGTACATAGCTGTCATCCCTCTTTCTCTTGAAAGATTTCCAACTATATCATTTAAGTATCTATTGACTGCAAGTTTGTTTTGAAGATTTTCAGCTTTTTGATTATTTTTATATGAATTATACAAGTAGTAACTTGTTAGTGACAATAGAATAATAATAGGTAATAGGCTTATTAATCTTAATCTGTTTCTCAATCCTAGTTGCATATCTTTAAACCTCTACCCTTGAAATTTTTTTTAATTTAGTGTCAATTGAGTTCAGATTTTCTTTGGCTACATTATAGTTCTGAGTGTTAATAATTGTCTCTAGTTCTTTAGTAAAATCATTAATCCGCATATTATCACTCATCCCTTTTAATCGTATGGCAGTTTGTGCCCATTCCTGAGGATTATTTTTTTCTATAGCTTCGTTTATCTGATGGCAAGTGTTATTGCCTTCTATGAGATAATCTTGAAATAGTGAATCAAAGCTTTCGTCGTCAATTCCAATCTCGGCTGCTGCTAAAGATTTACTAAAAGTAGATTGTGATGGAGGAACAATATGTTCTTTTTCTAAATTTTCAATAGTTTGTACTTCGTCTTTGTTTAAGCTAATTTCTTGTATTTCTAACTCTTCTTTCATATCGTCTTCACTTACAAAATAATCATCAGCTAGTTCCGGCATTTCTATCTTTTTAGGTACTTCAATACTTTCAATTTCTTGGAGCTCAGAGTCCTCAGTATCATCTTTAAAACTAAGTACTAAATCATCATCTTCAATTGTATTTGGAATTTCTTTTTCTGTCTCTTTTACCTCTTGGACTTCTTCAATAATATTCATAATTTCAGGAATCTTTACTTCTTTACCAGCTAGTTTTGAAACAATGCTATAAAATATGTCCATGTTTGATTTAATTTCATCAGTGTCATTTGAAGTATTGATAGTCGATAAAACTTCAAAAGCATCTTCTATACGTAGGTTTGCAGCAACACCTTTAAGTTTATGTGAAAGAATTTTGACGTTGTCAATCTTTGCATCGTGAAGTGAAGTGTATAATTCATCTTTGAATTCTTCTGCTTGGCTTACAAAATCTTGTATAAATTCTTCTATTAGGTCGACAGGAAGACCAAGTTCATCAGATGCTAAATGTGGATTATATACGTAGTCTAAACTTGTGTGTGCAACTTCTAGATAAGGAGAAACGACTTCTTCTTCTTGTTGTTGTAAATCTGTATCATTTGGTTCATCGAAATTGACTTCACCTTCATCAATATTTAGTAAAT
Organism: Sulfurimonas sp.; assembly: GCA_047633475.1. Classification (GTDB taxonomy): domain Bacteria; phylum Campylobacterota; class Campylobacteria; order Campylobacterales; family Sulfurimonadaceae; genus Sulfurimonas. The sequence goes on along the minus strand of JBLIEY010000091.1, from coordinate 9,296 downwards.
CATCACCAAGATCTATTGGTGCATCTTCATAAATATCTTCAATTATTTTAGGGCTAGTATCTAATTCATATAATGCTTCTATTGTGCTTATTTCATAAGGATCATCTGTAATCTCTATCTCTTGAACTTCTTTTACTTCTTCTTCAAAGTTTTCTTGTTTGTCGTCCTTAAAATCAGGAGTATTAAATATAGCAGTTGTTTGTGTTGAAGTTCTTGTAGCTGGCTTTTCAAGTATGTCTCCAGCTACTTGCTCATTTTCTTTATGCGTTAATGCTCTTAAGCTCATAAGATTAATGAGAAATGCTTTTTGTGTTGGATTGTCAACTAAATAAGCAATTTTAATGTCAAGAACAGCTCTGAAATTTTTCCCATTTGCATGTATTATTACCTTAGAATCTTCACTGCCCTCAGCACAAGTTACAAAGTCTATCCAATGAACATGTTTAAAGTTATGTACAAACCCTGGTGTCTTAACAAAGAGATCTGCAAAATTAGCAGATTCGCGTCTAAGTTCTGAGAGATTTGAAAAACCCAAGGCTTTCAAATCAGATTCATCAATTCCTAAAAACTCTTTTTGATAGTTATAAATTAACATGCATTCCCTTTATTTTTGTGATTCAAGCATTTTTTTATATAGCACTTCATTCTCTTTGATATCATTTCTAGAAGCAGCAGTTCTCACTGCTATATATCCAGTTAACTCTTGCTTGTCATTACGTACAGGTATTATTTCTGTGTCAACCCAATAGTACAATCCATCTTTGCGAATGTTTTTAACTAGCCCATTCCATGATTGTCCACCTTGAATACTCTCCCACATTTTGGCAAATATAATTTTTGGCATATCCGGGTGTCGAATGATGTTGTGGTTGCTACCAACAAGTTCATCAATTTTATAACCTGATATCTCACAAAATTTTCTATTGGCAAAAGTTATCTTACCTTTTAAATCAGTTTGACTTATAATCATACTGCCATCAAAAATATACTCTTCATCTACTGCCACTACTTTGTTCATAAATTAACCTTATTCTACAAAATATTATTAATATGAATATATCATAATAGAAGCAAAACTATACTTAGAAGTACATGTTTTTAATTATTTTTGCATCTTTTGTATTTAAAACAGAGCTTATTTCTTCAATACTTAAGGTTTTTAAGGATTCAAATGTTCCAAAGTGATTGAGTAGTTTTATAACTTTTGCTTGTGAAATTCCTTTAAGAGTTAGAAGTTTACTTTCTTTGTCAAGCTTAAGTTTTGTTTTTTTATGAAAGCCAATAGCGCTTCTATGTGCCTCATCTCTTAGGTTTTGAGTCCATTGTAGTCTTTTGTCTGAGTTTTTTAGTTTAAATATATCAGTGTTTGTATGGATGATATCATCCGCTTTACCTTTTGCTCTATGAGACTTAGCATCTATCTTCTCTTTTGAAATTGCTATAACATCAATAAAAACACCAGCAGAATTTACAATCTCAGATGCAAGTTTTAAAAGAGTCGCTCCTCCATCAATTATCCATAAGTCAGGTGGAGAATTTTTAGAAAAACTTTCTACCCTTCTTGTTAGTGTTTCTCGCATCTGAGCATACTCGTCTTTTGCTTGAAGATGATAAGTTCTGTAGCTTTTTTTATCAAAAGTTCCATCTTCATAAACAATCATAGCTCCCACTGTTGCAACTCCTGACATATGAGAGTTGTCAAAAACTTCTACTCTTTTTGGAATTCTCTCTAATGTTAGTAACTCTTTTATCTCGTCTAGAATTTTTGTATCTACGGAGTTTTTGTCTTTTTTTAGAAGTTCCCCAGCATTTAAAATTGCCAAGTCGATTAACTGTTTTTTATTTCCTTGTTTTGGTACTTTTATAATTGCTTTTTTCTCAAAAACAGTACTTAGATGTTCCTCTATGACCTTGATGTTTTCAAATTCAAAGGCTACTAAAATAGGAGCAATAATCGGTGGTTTCTCTTTTGAATAAAAGTTGAGAAGCACTCTTTGGTAAAGTTCATCTTCATCATAACCTTCATTTAATTGTATATAGTCATGAGTTGATGAGATTATTTTACCATTACGCATAAATATTCTAACAACAACTGCTCTACTCTCAGAGTTTTTAAGAACAAAAATATCATAGTTTTCATTGCTCGCAAAATCAATTTCACTTTTAATCTCAGAACGATTTATTCTTTCTATTCTATCTCTTATCTCACCAGCCTCTTCAAACCTCATGCTTTCTGCATAAAAAGACATTTTATCTTGGAGTTTTTTTACAAGTAATTTTTTATTTTGAATTAACTCGTGAGCTAAATCTAACTCTTTTTTGTATCTAGCATCTGATATAGGAAGTTCACAAGGACCTAAGCACTTATCTATTTGATGATACAAGCATAGTTTTTTGGACTTTAAACAAGCTTTCTTTTGAACAAGTTTGCAAAGTTCATAGACAGAATTTAAAATATCTCTAGCACCAACAGAATACGGACCGAAGTATTGAATATCAGATGCTTGGATAATTTTTCTTGTTATATCAAATCTTGGATATTTTTGTGAATTATCTATATAAATGTATGGATATGTTTTGTCATCACGAAGGAGAATATTGTATTTAGGGTTTAACTGTTTAATCAGTGAGTTTTCTAGTATTAATGCATCGTGTTCTGAATTTACAATTATGTAGTTCATAGATGCTGTTTGTTTTATCATCTTTGTTATTCGAAGTGAAAGGTTTGAATTTGGTTTTAGTTTGGGAGTAAAATTGAAGTAACTCTTCACTCTTTTTTGTAAATTTTTAGCTTTTCCTATGTAGAGAAGATTCCCATTAATATCAAAATATTGGTAGATGCCAGCAGAATATGGAAGCTGCTTTATTGTTTGTTCAAGAGTCATTTTTAGCTTTTATAATATTTTGAATTGACTCTGCTAAATTTCTAAGTTTCTCTTCTTTTATATCTATTTTAAAATTGCCAGTTGCTCTTTCTTTATACTCTTGTCTTGAATCTGTTTTAAATAGTTCAAGTTTTTTAACAGGTTTGTTTGTTACAAAGGCTTTAATGTCTGTTACATTAACGTCTATACATTCATCAGGATTTACAAACTTTAAAGCACTTTTAATATTTTGTATATTATTATCAAATTCTTGTTTAGCACCAGGATGATTAAGAACAAAAAATAGTATGTCATTTTTAATATAAGCAAACTTAATCATTTTTTGAAGTGCTGGCGAAAATAGAGATTGTATTTTTTTAATGCATCTATACTTTGAAAGTTTAGAAAATTGAGGTCTATGTTGAATAAATTGAAGAATTTGAGCACTGTTTTTCATCTGCTAATTATAGCGATGTTTGTATTAAGTTTAAATGGTTGTGGTTACAAATCATCTCCATACTATGAAAATAAAGCCCCTGCGGGCGATGAAAATGTTAACTTTACTATAAAGGCACCAAGTAAATAATGAAATATGATGTAATAATTATTGGGGCTGGAATTGCTGGATTATACGCAGCTTCTAAGCTTCCAAAAGATAAAAAAGTACTTATTATAAACAAAAGAGAAACTTTTAAATGTAATAGTTTTTATGCTCAGGGTGGAGTTGCATTAGCAAAAAATGAAGAGGATATTCCTCTTCATATACAAGATACTCTAAATGCTGGAGCTGGACTTTGTGATGAAGAAGCTGTAAAAATTTTAAGCTATAACTCAAAAAAAGTCATTGATGATTTGATAAATAGTGGTTTTGAATTCGACCGTGGTGAAAATGGAGAGTTACTTTACACAAAAGAAGCAGCACACTCCACTAACAGAATTGTTCATGCGGGAGGAGATGCTACTGGTAGATATATACATCATTTTTTATTAGAAAATAATAAGCATACATTATTAAGTAATGCAAGAGTTGTTGATTTACTTATTAAGAATGGCAAGTGCTATGGAGTTACAGTATTGGACCATAGACATAGCAAAAATATTTATGCCAAAAATGTAATAATAGCTAGTGGTGGGGTAGGTTCACTTTTTGAATATCACACAAATGCTCCGTGTATAAGTGCTGATATGCAAGGTCTTTGCCTCATGAAAGGTATAGAACTTGAGCATATGGAAATGATGCAGTTTCATCCAACTGTATACGTAAATAGTGAGTATGCTCAAAAACAGCTTCTAACTGAAGCTTTAAGAGGTGAGGGTGCTACTATAGAAGATGAAAATGGTAAAAGATTTTTGTTTGAGTATGATCCTAGAGGGGAACTTGCATCTAGAGATATTGTAAGTCGTGCCATATATAACTACACTAAACAAACAGGGTTAAAAACATATTTGAATTTTGAAAACTTTGAAAATGAATACTTTATAAAAAGATTTCCAAACATATATGAATATTTACAGAACATAGGTTTTAATGTACCAACTCAAAGAGTGCCTATTTCTCCTGCCTTCCATTACGCTATAGGTGGGATTAAAACTGATTTAAAAGCGAGAGTACCAAAAGTAGAAGGTCTTTATGCAATTGGCGAGGTAGCATCTGTTAGAGTTCATGGAGCAAATAGACTTGCATCTAACTCTCTTTTAGAAGGTTTAGTCTTTGCCAAAGAGGCAGTAGAAGATATATTGAAAAAAACTAATATTGAACAGGAAAATGAAGTTGAACCAGAGTTTGAAGTTAGTCATGAAGTGATGAGTCTTAAAGAAGATAAAACAAAAAAGAATTTACTCCGTAAAATCATGTGGGAAAACGTATCTATAGTTAGAACAAAAAGAGGTTTAAACGATGCTTTAGAGCAAATTAATGCTCTTTTAAAAGAAAATATTGGTAAACTACTGAAATTTCGATTGCTAACAGCGAGGGAAATAGTTCGCTCAGCATTAGCTAGAGATGTATCCATAGGCGTACACACAATTATTAAGGAAGATTAATGGAACAGAGTCCAGTAACACAAGTTTTACAACAGGCAACAACGGATGTAAACCTTGCTACAACATGGGTAGGATGGTTAAGTTTAGCCATTTTTATAGTCGCATATTATTTTATTGCAACAGAAGACAGATATGGAGTTAACAAAGCAAAACCTGCTTTGTTTGCCGGTACTTTTATGTTTATGCTTATTGGTATTTATTACTCATTAAATGGTTTAAACCCAGATATAATTCATGATCAGTTACAAACTTTAATCTTAGAAATTTCAGAAATCTTTTTCTTCTTGCTTGTAGCTATGACATTTATAGAAACTTTGATTGAACGCGGTGTTTTTGACCTTATGAAATACAAGCTTGTATCTAAAGGTTATACATATAAGAAACTTTTTTGGTTGACTGGTATGTTGGCATTTTTTATCTCACCAGTTGCAGATAACTTAACTACTGCGCTTATTCTTTCAACTGTCCTTTTTACAATTGACAAGAAAAATATTGCTTTTTTAGTTCCTGGAGCGATTAACATTGTTGTTGCAGCTAATGCAGGTGGTGCATGGTCTCCATTTGGGGATATTACAACACTTATGGCTTGGGCGGCTGGTAAGGGTCAATTTATTGATTTCTTATACTTATTTCCTGCTTCTATTGTTGGTTGGCTTGTTACAGCTAGTCTTCTTAGTCTCTCTATTCCAAAAGGAAAACCACCTTTTGACGCTTCAACTGAATCTAAACCAAAAGTTTTAGATGGTGGTATGGGTATTGTTTATCTAGGCATCGGTACAATCATGGTAGCTGTTCTGGGACATCAATTTTTTCACTTCCCTGCAATGTGGGGTATGATGTTTGGTATGGCTGTACTTAAACTATACGCAGTACAACTCCAAAAAACAGGTAAACAAAGTTTTGATATTTATGTTAATATGCAAAAAGTTGAAAATGATACCCTTCTCTTCTTCTTTGGTATATTATCAGCAGTAGGTGCTTTACATGTTTTAGGTTTCTTGCATTATATTCATGATCTTTACGCTATGTTTGGTCCAAGTGTAACAAATGTTGGAGTTGGGTTCCTTTCTGCGGTTATTGATAATGTACCAGTTATGAGTGCTATTTTAAAATCATCTCCTGAAATGGGACTTGATCAATGGTTGCTTGTAACTCTTACTGCCGGTATTGGTGGAAGTTTGATTTCTTTTGGTTCAGCAGCAGGTGTCGGTGTTATGGGTAGACTCCATGGTATTTATACTTTTGGTTCACATATGAAACATTCTTGGACTATTTTAATAGGTTATGCTGTATCAGTTTCAATCTGGTATTTTCAATTTGAGATTTTAGGTCTTTATTAAACTTACCATGAGTGCTGTTATCAATCACTAAAATCATACAGAATAGTTCTTGAGTTTTTCAAGAACTATTCTATTTTCTTTTAAACAACAAATCAAACATTAATCTTTTTTATAGTATCCTTTTAAACTAACTTAACTTATATTTATTAAAAAGGTTCCTCAAATGACAAATGTCAGCATTATTGTTTTAGATTTTGGTTCTCAGTACACTCAACTGATAGCTCGTCGTCTTCGTGAAGATAAAATTTATTGTGAAATACTCCCTTACCATACATCGGTAGAAGAAATCAAAACAAAAAATCCAAAAGGTATCATCTTAAGTGGTGGACCATCTTCGGTTTATAATGAAAATGCGTATGAAGTTGATAAAGGTGTTTATGACATGGGTATTCCTATTCTTGGCATCTGTTATGGTATGCAAAGAATTGCAGTTGATTTTGGTGGTAGTGTTATCCGTTCAGATCATCATGAATATGGTAAAGCTGAACTTACTATCAACAATGTAGGTGAGAATTGTTCTCCACTACTAGCTGATTGTGATGATAATGCAATTGTTTGGATGAGTCACTCAGATAAGGTTGATGTACTTCCAGATGGGTTTACTCCTATTGCAACAAGTGCTAACTCACCATTTGCAGCTATTGCAAATGAAGAAAAACGTGTTTATGCTATGCAGTATCACCCAGAAGTTCAGCATTCAGAAGAGGGTTACTTAATGCTTCGTAACTTCGCAAAAAATATTTGTGGAGTTACTGAAAAATGGAAAATGGAACACTTCTTAAAAGAGCAAATTAAAATCATTCGTGAAAAAGTAGGAACAGGAAAAGTTCTTTGTGGACTAAGCGGTGGAGTTGATAGTTCTGTTGTTGCTGCAATGCTTTATGAAGCAATAGGTGATCAGCTGATTCCTGTTTTTGTTGACAATGGATTGCTTAGAAAAGGTGAGCGTGAACAAGTTGAAGAAGTATTTAAAATCAACCTAAAGACTCCTTTAATAACAGTAGATGCTGTTGATAACTTTTTAGGAAAACTTAAAGGTGTTTCTGACCCTGAAACTAAGCGTAAAATCATTGGTCATACTTTCATAGAAGAGTTTGAAAAAGAAGCTAAGAAGCATGATGGTATCAAGTTTCTAGCTCAAGGTACACTGTACCCTGATGTTATTGAGTCTATCTCTGTAAATGGTCCATCTGAAGTTATTAAATCTCACCATAATGTTGGTGGTCTACCTGATTGGATGGATTTTGAACTTATAGAGCCTTTACGTGAACTATTTAAAGATGAAGTTCGTAAAATTGGACTAGAACTTGGTCTCCCAGCATCTATGATTAATCGTCATCCATTCCCTGGCCCTGGTTTAGCTATTAGAATCATGGGTGATGTTAATGTCCCTGATTTAACTTTACTTCGTGAAGCTGATGTAATCCTTTTAGATGAGTTAAAAGCAAGTGGTTTTTACGCTAAAACTTGGCAAGCATTTGTAGTTTTACTAAATGTAAAATCTGTTGGGGTAATGGGTGATAACCGTACTTATGATAATACAGTATGTGTTAGAGTTGTTGAAGCAGTTGATGGAATGACTGCAACTTTTGCTCACTTACCACATGAGCTACTAGAGAGAATTTCTAGAAGAATAATTAATGAGGTTGATGGAATAAACAGAGTTGTTTATGATATCAGTTCTAAACCTCCAGCAACGATTGAGTGGGAATAATTCCCCCTCAATGTCAAAGCAAATTTATCTCTTTTCAACCTCAAAAAATAAAAATAAAAATGTAACAAGTATCAAATCTCTTGATGTTAACTTTTTAAGCCCTAAAATTGATTTTACTAATTATGATTATCTAATCATAACTTCAAAGCAAACTGTAAAAGCACTTAGTGGATATGATAAAAGTAGCTTTATAAACAAGCCTAGCATCTGCGTGTCAACTAATACATCTTCTTTTTATGAAGATATTGGTGGAAAGATTTTAGATATTGGAAATGGTTATGGGGATAGTTTATCAGATATAATAAAAAAACATCCAAAAACTACTAGGTGGCTTTATTTAAGAGCAAAAAATGTAGCATCTGATTTTGTACAAAAAACCATAGAGGATGGTTATAATATAGACGAAGTAGTTCTATATTATAGTGAGTGTTCACAAGAACTTTTAAATGTAAGAGTTAATGATGACTCTACTCTTATTTTTACTTCGCCATCTTGTGTAGAATGTTTTTTGAAAAACAACACGATACATGCCGAGGCAAAAATAATAGCAATAGGTAATACAACAGCAAAAGCGCTTCCCAAAAATATAAAGTATTATTTATCTAATGAAACTTCTATTGATAGTTGTGTCGAATTGGCACTAAAGATTTCATAAAGGATGATTTTATTTTTAATATAAAAAAAATAAAAATAAGTTTAAATAGTTTTAATATTGCTTCTTTCTTCGTTATTTCTACGCTAGTAACCTTAAGTATGTACTATCAGTATGTTGAGTTTAATAGAAATGCATTAGAAACTTTTAAAAATGAGAATTACAGTAAATCACTAGAAATTAGAGAAAAGTTTAGATTAATATTTGATACGATTCAATATAAGTTTATACAAGCAGATGCTGAAAATATTAGTAAACTTGATGAATTCTATGAGTTGTATAAAAATCAAAAAGATGATCTAAATTTAACTAGCATTGCAAATGAATTAAATAAAAATGTAGAGTTTGGAAAGTATCAAGTTATTTTAATTAACAAAGATTTTATTGTTGAACAATCCTCTTATAAGAAAGACATAGGACTTGATTTAGGAGTATTTAAAAGAGTAAAAAAGCTTTTTGAAAATATATATGAAAAAAAAATTGATATAGATATTTCATCTGAAAAAATTGATGGTGAATCTAATTTAAAAAGATATTTGATTAAACTATCTGATGATGAGAAATATATTCTACAATTAGGTTATTCTCTAAATTATGCATCTGAAGTGAAGAAACAGTATGATTATTTTAATTCTGAAAAATACAAAACAAATTTATATCTAGCAACTGAATTTTTTATACAG
>JBLIEY010000090.1:0-11823 GCA_047633475.1 Sulfurimonas sp. | reverse complement strand
ACTAAACTTTTGCGGGCTTACATACGGCACTACTTGAAGCGATGAACCAATAAGGGAATGTACAAATACTACTATTAGAATTAATTTTTTCATAATAGTATTTTATAAAAGAATGGAAGTTGTTTGTATAGCATTTATGTCACTTCGTTGCTATATATGCCTTTTCGTTATATTTACAAAGTACAAAAATAGCTGAGAGTTTAAGCACTACAGGAGCAAGACCATACAAAAGTGAAAGTACAAAGAGCGACTCTGGTGTCGGTGCTTTTGCATTAAAATGAACCAGACCTAAAAGTGAAAAAGTAAGTCCGACTCCAAATGCAAGTGAGAGTTTTACCAGCATTGCAAAAAAACCAAAAAGTGTTCCTCCTGATTCTTCAGATGCCCCTTGAGCTACATCAGCTTGTATGGAAGCAGGAAGTGCCATATCAGCACCTAAACTAAAACCTGAAAAAAGTGTGATAAGGCTAAAAAGAAGTAAATCGCCTTGGGATAGAAACGGTACAAAGGCAAAGAAAAAACTTGCACTTCCCATAGAGAGCATCCATGCTGTTTTTTTACTCCATTTTTTAGAGATATAAATCCATAAGGGCAAAGCAAGAATTCCGCTGAAAAAATAAAGTAGTAAAAGTGCACCGGTATAATCCGGTGATTCTATGACAAGATTTACATAGAACAAAAACAGTGTGGCGGGAATGGCATTTGCAAAACTGTTAAGAAAAAAACTCAAAAAAAGACGTTTAGATTCTTTGATGTTGTAGCTTATGTTTATGTAGGTGTCGCGCAAAGAGAGAAGAGACTTTTTTATTTCCACATGCCGAACCTTTAAAAGAAAAACTATCATAGTAAGCGGCAGGGCAATAGATATAGTGTCAAACATAATTTCAAGTGAACCCTGAGCAGAATTTGCTACGCCAAAAGCATAAGGTAAAATCAAAGCGATGAGAACACCCATTATATTGAAAAGTTCTCTTACTGAAGAGTAATGAGTGTTTTGATGATAGTTCTGTGCAATATCTGATCCAAGCGCATAGTAAGGGATACTAATCATTGTCCACCCAAAATAGGTAATAACAGAGAAGCTAAAGAGCCATAAAAAGCTTGAATGAACAGGTGGATGGAGTAAAAAATAAAACCCGACAAATAAAATAAGGGCACCCACAAACATCAAACTTTTCCTCAAAGCAAATCTGTCGCTTATATAACCAATAAGGGGATCAGACAATACATCCAAAAACCTTGCAAAGAAGAGGATAAGCCCAACTTGAAACGTCCCCAAAGCTACATCATCTGCATAAAAAGTTGGTAAATAGATATATAGAGGAAGACCTAAGAGGGCTATCGAGAGTGCTGGCAGTGCATAATAAAAAAGTTCTCGACTCTCTTTAAAATTAAGCATGGAGCCTTCTTTTTATCAAGCGCAGTACAGAACCTAAAAGAGGAACTTTTTCATAAACATTCTGTGCTGCGTCCCAGTAATCCACATGCCGAAGAACTTTTCCCTCTGGTGTAAATTCTACTCGTGATACACCTACAAATGATTGTTTTTGTGCATTTTTAGAGAGTTTAAAAGTAAAGTTCCATCGTAAATAGGTAACAGCATCATTCGAGACAGTCTCTTCTACGATAAATTTTGGATTATGCAGAGTTTTATACATATGTTCAAAGACTTTACATATTGCATCTAAGCCTTGAACCTTTTGAAAGGGGTCTTCAAAATAAGAATTTTTATCAAAAAATATTTCATATTTCTCTTTAGAATCTTGGGCACTTAGAGCCTCAAAAAAATCTGCATACTGTTTTGCTATTGTGTACATTATAAAGCCTTTTTTGTAATTGCTAAAGATATTTTATAAGGTAGCATTCTTAATATATTCAAAAATGAAGTCATTAAAAATGGAAAACGAATCTCAAATTTATAAGGCTTTTGTAATGCTTCAAATATATTTTGTGCAGCTTCCTTTGGTTCAAGGAGTTGTGGCATGTGAAAATCATTTTTATCAGTTAGTCTTGTTTTAACAAATCCGTGGTTTATTACTTGTACTTTAATATTATTTACAAAAAGTTCAGGTTGAATTGACTCACAAAAATTAAGAAGTGCAGCTTTTGGAGCGCTATAACCGCCACCATAAGGCAGACCTAAATAACTTGAGATACTAAGATTAAAAACGAAATGCCCTTTTCTTTGCAAAATAAATAAAGGGTTAAGTGCATTCATCAAGCGTACTGCTCCAAGATAATTAACCTGTGCCATCGCTTCAAAGTGTTCCATATTCCATTCATCCATCTTCATACTCTCATAAGCACCGGCATTATAAACACATATATCAATTCCCTCATAAGTACTCCAAGCTTCCTGTGTAGAGCTGTTTACACTTTGTGTACTTACAACATCTATATCAACAAGCTTTAATGATTGCGGGTTTTCTAGACATAAGGCTTTTAAAGCTTCTGAGTTTGTTGCGTTTCGTGCACTTACGATGACATTATCATTATTTACTAAGTACTTTTTCACAAGCTCTAAGCCAATACCACTACTGCCACCGATTATCCAAATTTTCTTTTTCATCTTCTCGTCCTTAATGCATTACTATAAAATATTTTTCAAGTCACTAGATATTATTGAAGGAATACTCTCAGATTCTCCAAAATGTTTGATAATTTTTATTTTTATATTTTTACAAATTTCTTGCATTTTACTTACAATATTTGGTATGTCTACCACCACATGCTTTCCACTGTTTAAAAAATATGGATAGATGTATATTTCATCTATATTATGAGTACACATTTTTTCAATCGTAGTTTCAATTGAAGGATCTGCAAATTCTAAAAATGCATATTGTATGTCACTAAAATCCATACTTGCATCTAGTTTTATTTTTTCAGCAAGTTGCATAAATTCTTCATTTGACTGAACCCATTTACTTCCATGTGCAACCATAATGATGCCTATTTTTTTTCTCATAAATTCATTCCTCCTATTAAAGTTTTACTTCTACTCTCAACGGCATTTACTTTTACCCCTAAAAACTTCATACGAAAAATATTAAGCTCTTGAACTATAATGTTATTTATTTTATGCGTACCAGTATGGTTTAAGTCTTCACGTTTGAGGTAAATTTATACCCAAAATTTTTTATCAAAATGCACTCAATCATCAGGGTCAAAATCAAAAGCTGTAGATATATAATCTTGCATTGTTTTACCTTTAAATTAATATGCTATATTAACCCTAATACTATATTTTTGGTAGTAATATTTTGTTAGTTGATTGAAGAAATTATTGTTTTTTCAATCTTATCTTTTAAAATTATTTCTGCTTTGTCCAAATAAGCTTTTCTTCATCGTAACCCAGATTAGGTAAACTAGCAAGTATCTCTTTTTTTACCTTATCATCCAAGCTCTTTTCTCTAGATAGTATCCAAAAGTACTCACGAGTAGGCTCTCCAATAACAACATACTCATAGTTTTCGCCAAGTATTACAATCCAGTAGTCTCCATAAAAAGGCCAAAAGAATGTCACTTTCAGTTTTGAGTTTGTTTCATCTGTAACGTAGGCTTCACCTGTTACTATACTTATCGTGCCATCTTCTTTTTTGCAGCTGTTAACGACATTTATTTTTTCATTTTCTTTAAGCGAATACGTAGCACTTACATCCGAGCAACCTACTTCAAAAGAATGCTCATACCGTGCTATTTCATACCAGGTACCAAGATATTTATCGAGTTGAACATGCTCTACAGTTTTAAGCGGAACTTGTAGCGTGGAACAGGCTGTAAACAAAAGTGCAATAAACGGAAGTAATATGTTACGCATTATAATTTTCTTTTTGGTTCAGCAGTAGGCTTTCCAAAATAATAACCCTGAGCTAAGTCAGCACCCTCTTTTGCACAAAAGGCTAGTTCTTCTTCTCTCTCAATCCCCTCAGCTAAAACAATGATACCATTCTCTTTTGCAATACTAACAATTGCTTTGAATATTGATTGATTAACACTATTTGTATCTATTTTATCAATGATTGCTCTATCTATTTTAACTATGTTTGGTAAGAGTTTTGCAATCATATTTAAAGAGGAATATCCACTTCCAACGTCATCAAGAGCAACCATAAAACCTTGAGATTTATAATAGTTCAAAATACCACTAAGATGGTCAAGATCTTCAACAAAATCACTTTCAATAACTTCAAAAATAATATTTTTTGGATCGAAATTGAGTTGTTGTGCCCACTTAACTGTAGATTTTAAACAGTGTTTTGGATCATAGATAGCTGTTGGAATAAAATTTATAAATACCTTAGAGTGAATATTTTTCACTGCTGCAGTTTTTAGCGAATTTTCACGACATGCTCTATCTAGATAAAAGAGCATATCACCTTCTCTTGCCCAGCTAAAAAGTTTGTCCGGATATATAAGAGAGCCATCTTCGTCTACACCTCTAGCCAAAGACTCATATCCATATATTTTATTTGATTTTATATTTACAATCGGTTGGAAATGGGTTGTTAGTGCACCCTGATCTATAATTGTTGTTAGCTTCTTTGCGCCAATTAAATCTTTATATTGCTGCAGGGTTTTCATACGGGTTAGTTTGGAGGGTGTAAATATTTCTGATGATTCAAGAAAAAGTAGATTTATCGCTTTTTTTTCAACACTACTTAAAAAGTGGTTTGTACACATATCATCCAAAGCAGTTGTAAAACTACTCACATTTATCCACAATGTTTGAGCATCTTCAAGCTCATAAGATAATTTTTTTTCTTCAAGATACTCTACCATTTTATCGGTAAGTTCACTTACGCTACAGCTTACTAATAAATTTCCACTTTTATCTTCAATATGTGGAATTGCTTGACATTTTTGACAACTCATATTTTATTCCTGCTTAATTTAATATATATAAATTATATATATTTAGAAAATTAGCTGGTAGTGCTTTTATGTCAATTGAGAATATTACATTCCCTAGGAATACTCATGATTCCAAATAACTTCTTTTACTAAATTATTCCTCAAAATGTGCAAAAGCACCTTCGACACTTAGTACATTTTTATAACGTGTATTTGTGAGTCTTACATTCTTAGTCTTTAAGTCACATATAGCTATCCTAAAAGTTGATCCCATGTATGGCTCAATAATACAAATGATTTTTTGATTAATTTGGCGTGTTGTATGGATATCACCTTGTAAATTATGAAAAAAATATTTCGGATAGCTCAATGGAGTAATCTCAACAATATTTACACTTGTTCTATGTTCTAAGCTTTGAGCAATAATATTAGCGTCTTCATAGTTGTCAAACTGAACACACCAATCATCAAATATTTTATTAAATCGGCTTAATTCTTCATCTAAAAAACCGCCTACTGGTGATTGCAAAGCAAAAATACTCATTATATTAACCTTAAAAAAAATAAACAAACCTGCGCGTCAAATTTAAATAGCCGCTGTATTTGAAATAAAATTTTATCATATTATCTTAACTTAAATAGGATTTGGAATCATGGAAGCTAATCACACTCTTCTTTTGAGGGTAAAAAGAGATAGTTTTATTAAAGATATTAAGTGTTTCTTTTTGAGCAGTAAGCTCTTCTTTTTTAACTTGAATTTGTGGGTGTGTCGCAACTGACTTTTGTACAATCTAAGTAATAGACGTAGCACATACAAGCACAGGTGGTAAAGCTGCAGAGAACAATATTGGATATTTCATGATATATCCTTTAATGCATATGAAATTATTTCAGAATTGTATATGTTAATTTTTGCTTAAAATTACGTTACTCTGTATTAAATAGTTATTTATTATTATAGTTTATCTAATGATTTATTCGTAATATTACTGTCTGTGTCACCATATAAGTAATCACCCGGATTAAATTTTACTCTGTTAAAAACACATGGAGAACTATTTACAGACTTCAAGTGTGAGACTGAAAGCATAGCAATATCAATACAACTTTTTATTCAAATACTAACAAAAACCTCTAAAATCTAAAATGTTCTCAAGGATAATAAAGGTTTATGGTCTATATTTTTGATTAGGTACTTTTGACACAGTAGCAGAAATTTATAAAATTAAATATTTCAGGAGCATGCGAAGAGTTTAAAATACAAACTCTTAAAAATCTTCTCTTAGTCCACTTTTTATTGTTTTATGATAATAAGCTAATCCTACAAACATGATTGTTGTTCCTAAAAGAAGATAAAAGGCTGAAAGCATTTGTGTATAATCCTCAAGAACAATCTTGAAAACAATCATAAGAGTCTCAATAGAAAGAGCAATAATAATAGAAATTAAAAATTTTCCAAGTACCTTAAACTCTTTATCTTCTTCTTTATGAAAAGATTTAAAAAGTACTTCATGCTCCATAATCTGTTTTGACAAGTCAAACATTGCAAGTCCAATAGTAATAGCAACTATAGACTTAAATACATCATGTAAAAAGTCACTTGTTGAGAGTGAAAACATCAACGCACCTAGTACATAAGCCCCATAACCAATAAGTGATAAGGCAATAAGACTCAAGAGAGCTGAACCTATAATATACGCGAACTTCGTAAATCGTTCATAAAAAGAGTTATATTCTATAAGCTGTAAATCCTCTAAAAGTAGCAAAAGGTTTACATCAAAAACATAATATTCATCTCCACTACGATGAACTACAGATATGCTTGGTCTTCCAGTTGTATGGTCTAGATAAGGGTTAGAAACAAATACACCATCATCGTCTATATTTATATTTCTAAAGTAATGACTTTTGTCTTTATTTATATTTCCTTCAACAATTTTTTTTCTATAAATTGATTCTGTTGTTTGTATAAAGTCACTGTTTACAGTATAAGCCAATTGTATATATTTATATTTTTTAAAAATAGCTTGAATATTTTCGATGCGATTTTTTGGCATCGATTTTACAATTCCTTGCAAGTAATTTTGGATATGTGTTTTATCTTTTATATATATATGTACAATCTTTTTCATAATTTTGTTTTCCTATATAAGTTTATATCTATTCTATCATATTGTTTTTTAGTTCTTAGTAAAAGCTGGAGTACTCCATTATTAAGTCTAATATGTTAAAATTCATAAAAAAGTACTAATATGTTAACTAAATTCATTCTTTACATCTTGCTATCTTCTGCGCTTTATGCAAACAATGCTTTAGAAAACACTTACTTTGTAGATTCAAATAATATTTATATATCTACAATAATAGAAGATGCTCCAAAAAAGCTTATTTATACAATACCAACACATGACTATACAAAAAAAATAAAATCAAAAGATTTAATCTTAACATTAAAAAAGCATGGCTACAAAGGTATTACTTCAAAAAGTAGATACATAAAATTTATAATAAAAAGTCCTATTGATACTACAAAAATATCTGACTACGTAAGAGAATACTATTTAAGAAAATACGAAAAAATAGATATAAAAGAAGTTAGAGTTGAACCAAGAGGACATATGACATCTATGCCCAAAAAGTATAGCATAAGCATTAAAAGTAAAAATTATTTGTCGAGGAATGGAATAGTAAGTATAACAACTTCAGAAAATAAAAAATTATTTTTCAACTATGATATTGTCGCAAATGTTTGGATTTATTTATCAAGAAAACAAATAAACAAAGAAACTGAATTATCGGCCATAAATACCGTAAAAAAGAGTATAATTTTAGAAAATTTTATGGCTAAACCTATACAAAATATAGATACAAATGCTCTTCAAGGCAAGTATCGCATCAAAAAAGATGAAATCATAACTACAAGGTATGTTGAGCCTTTAAACTTAGTAAAGAGAAATTCTTTTATAGATGTTACTTTAGATAGTAAAAATATGTCCATTAGTTTTAGTGCGCAAGCTCTTGGAGACGGTAGACTCGGGGATATTATAATGGTTGAAACAACTGATGGAAAAAAACTTAAAGTTAAGATTACAGGAAAAAATAAGGCGGAAGTAAGATGAAAATAATCATTGCTATAAGTGGTGCTAGTGGCGTTAATCTTGGATTAAAAACGCTTAAATTACTCCCTAAAGAGATAGAGAAACACCTTATAATGACAAAAAATTCAAAAGTTGTTTTAGATAAAGAAAATAATTTAACAACTCACAATAATGAAGATATTTCAGCAAGTGTTGCATCTGGTTCTTTTGGCACAGATGCTATGCTTATTGCACCTTGCAGTATGAACACACTTGCTAAAATAGCATGTGGAATCTCTGATAACCTAATAACAAGATGCGCGAGTGTTATGATTAAAGAGCAAAAAAAGCTCATACTTGCTCCAAGAGAAATGCCATTTTCTGCCATAGCACTTGAAAATATGCAAAAACTCGCAGCACTAGGAGTGATTATAGCTCCTCCAGTAATGGCATACTACTCAGAACAACAGACTCTTGATGAAATGGAAAATTTTATAATTGGAAAGTGGTTTGATTTACTTAATATAGAAAATAACTTATATAAAAGATGGGAATAAATATGCGAAGAATTGCACTCTACCCTGGTACTTTTGATCCTATAACAAATGGTCATTTTGATATTATAGAAAGGGCATTAGGTTTATTTGATGAAGTAATCATTGCAGTTGCTCTTTCCTCAGATAAAAAACCCATGTTTACACTTGATGAACGCATAGAAATGACTAATATAGCTATAGAACATTTAGATAATGTAAGTGTAGTAGGTTTTGACAACCTAACAGTTGAACTTGCAAAATCCAATGGAGCAACTATACTGATACGTGGTCTTCGTGCGGTAAGTGACTTTGAATTTGAACTTCAACTTGGATATTTAAACAATTCACTAGATGATACAATTGAAACAGTATATCTTATGCCAAAACTAAAACATGCTTTTATAAGCTCATCTATTGTAAGAAATTTATTAAAATTCAACGCAAAGACGGAGCATCTGGTTCCAGTACAAGTGCAAAAAATTATAGGGAGTATGAATTCATGTACATTGCTATAGAGGGAATTGACACATCAGGAAAAAGTACACAAATTCAACAACTAAAAGAAAATTTTCCAGATGCGATTATAACAAAAGAACCAGGTGGAACAAAGATTGGTAAAGAAATCAGAAAGATTGTTTTAAGCGCAAGAGCACAGAGTAAGAAAACCGAGTTTTTACTTTTTTTAGCAGACCGTGCTGAACATATAAAAGAAGTAATTGAGCCAAATCTTGACAAGACTATTATCTCAGACAGAAGTGTAGTGAGTGGTGTTGCATATGCTTTAATTCAAGAAGAAATAAATGAAAAAGATATAGTATATTTAAATAAATTTGCAACAAATGGTATTTATCCAGATAAGATTTTTTTACTAAAACTAACAAAAGAAGAACTTGAATACCGACTTTCTCAAAAAGAGTTAGACGGTATAGAACTTAGAGGTTCTGAGTATCTTTTAAATATACAAGAGTCTATAATAAAAGCCACAAAGCTCCTTGGTTTGGAACTTCACTGTATAGATGCAACAAAGACCATAGAAGAAATAACAACAGAGATATTAAATAATATGAAGGAAGTAAATGATTAAATCACTAAGAGGTATGAACGATATTTTAAGCGAAGACTATGAAAGGTTTACTCATTTCATTGACACAGCTAGTTTAGTAGCACAAAAATATGGTTATCACTTTATAGAAACACCACTATTAGAGGAGACAGCCCTTTTTAAGCGCTCTGTTGGTGAGTCCAGTGATATTGTTGGTAAAGAAATGTACCAGTTTATAGATAAAGGTGAAAACGATGTATGCCTTCGTCCTGAAGGAACGGCAGGTGTTGTTCGAGCGTTTATTCAAAAGAAACTAGATAAAGCAGGTGGAACTCATAGATTTTTTTACCATGGTCCAATGTTTCGTTATGAGAGACCTCAAAAAGGGAGACTAAGAGAGTTTCATCAGTTTGGTGTTGAGAGCTTTGGTGTAGATAGTGTTTATGAGGATGCTACTATAATTATGATGTTAAGTGACATCTTAAATGAGCTTGGTATCGGCTACAGACTACAACTAAACTCTTTAGGCGACAGCAATTGTATGCCTGATTATCGTGAAAAATTAGTGAAATTTGTTCAAGGGTGCGGAGATGCTATTTGTGAAGACTGCAAAAGAAGACTAGACACGAACCCTATCCGTGTTCTTGACTGTAAAAATGATAGATGCCAAGAACTTTATAAAGATGCTCCAAAACTCATAAATTGTTTATGCGAGAGTTGTGAAGATGATTTTACTTCTTTAAAAAAGATTTTAGACGATAACGGTATAAATTATGAAATAGATACAAACTTAGTTCGAGGACTTGACTACTACTCTAAAACAGCATTTGAATTTGTAAGTGACAACATCGGCTCACAAAGTGCTATTGCTGGTGGAGGAAGATATGATAGACTTGTAGAATATTTAGACGGTCGCCCTACTCCTGCAGTTGGTTTTGCTATCGGTATTGAGCGTCTTATGGAACTTATAGTTATGCCTGAAGTTTTAAAAGATGGTTATTATATGGGAGCAATGGATGAGGAAGCTATTGATTTAGTAGTCAAGATGACTCAAGCAAAAAGAAAAACAGACAAAGTAACCGTTGACTATAAAGCCAAAAACTTGCAAAAGCACTTAAAAGCTGCTGATAAAGTAAATGCAAGATTTTGTTGTGTAATCGGATCAAACGAGCTAAAAGACAACACTATCTGGGTAAAAGATTTAGTTCATAAGACAGAAGAAACTGTTGATTTAAAAAGCTTTTAAATGGAAATACTACATTTTATATGGTCTTTGTTCACAAACTTTATTGAGTTTTTTTTACTTGCAGCTATAGTTGCAATTATTATGTTGTATGTGTATGACAAGTATGTACAGAGACACCATTCTTTACTTATAAATTATCCTGTTATTGGTCGCTTTAGATATCTTTTTGAAGCATTAAGAGAACCCCTTCGTCAGTACTTTGCAGAAGAAACATTTTACGATTCAAAAGATAAAGTCGATTGGGTATATACAGCGGCAAGAGACAAGCCAAACTATAAATCATTTTCTGTTGCTCAGCCATTTTCTGGTTCTAGATTTATTATCAAACATGCAACAAATGTACTTAATGACGATGAAGTTGATGAAGATATATCCGTTGTATTTGGTAAAGATAGAGAGATTCCTTTTGTATCGCATACTCCTATTATCAGATCTGCTATGAGCGATGGCTCTCTTTCTCCAGAAGCAATAAGATCATTTTCTATTGCAGGCGTAGGTTCTAAACTAACGATAAATACAGGAGAAGGCTCTCTAACTTCAAATCATCTCTTTACTCATAAACCAGACTTGAGGAATGCCGATTATTTAGAAATAGTAAAAAAAACTCCTTTTGCTGAGTTTGTTTTTAAACTCGGAGATATTTTTTTTAGTAGGCCAGTAGCTTTAAAGTGGTATAGAACTGCACTTCTTAACAAAAAAACTCAAAATACATATATCTACGATACAACTTCTCATGTTTTGTTTCGTGTTAACTGGAAAGCTCCTATAGAAGCTTTTCCTAAAGAAGTACCAAATGATATACCAAATACAATTTTTCAGATGAGTTCAGGACTATATGGTGTTAGAGATGAAGACGGAAATTTCAATGAACTAAAGTATCAAAAAGTAATGAAGTTTTGTCGTATGACAGAGATTAAAATTGCACAAGGAGCAAAACAAACAGGTGGAAAACTAGCAGCTGCTAAAGTTACTGCTGATATTGCTTACTATAGAGGTGTCCCTGAAGGTAAAAATCTTTTCTCACCAAATAGATTTCCATTTGCTAATACTACTAATGACCTACTTGAT
>JBLIEY010000089.1:0-11834 GCA_047633475.1 Sulfurimonas sp. | reverse complement strand
ACATTATGAATAAAATAACACTTGCGGCTATTCTTTTATTTAGTACTTTAGCAATAATCATATATATGAAAGAAAGTACAGAGGATTTGTCTAAAAATACCCTTAAAAAAGAAGCTGTGATATTAGCTTTTGGAGATAGTTTAACTTATGGTTATGGAGTATCAAAAAGCTTCAGTTATCCTGCAAGACTAGAGCTTAAGACTGGACTAAAAGTTATAAATGCAGGGGTGAGTGGAGAAGTTTCTTCTGAAGGACTCGTTCGTTTAAGTGAGATGCTAGAACAAAAGCCTGACTTAGTTATCCTTTGTCATGGAGCAAACGACATAATGAGGAAGCTCTCTTTAGAAGAATTAAAAAGTAATCTTATAAAAATGATTAGACTTATAAAAGCCAGCGGAGCAAAGGTGATTTTAGTAGCAGCTCCTGATTTTAAAATATTTGGATTTGCTACATTCGGACTTTATAATGAAGTTGCTGATGAAGAAGATGTAATCTTAGAAAATAATATATTAACTCACATAGAACTAGATAGAACTCTAAAAAGCGACTATGTTCATCCAAATGAGAAAGGTTATGACTTGATGGCTGAAACTTTTTTGGATATATTAAAAAATAATCAATTTCTTCCTTAAAATTAATATAAGTCATTGTTTTTATAATAAATTTTATTTTTATATGTTATATTATAAGTATGAAAAGAATAATTTTAATACTAATTCTATTATTATTACCATTGTTTGGGGATAAACAAGTGACTCTGCAACTCAATTGGGTGCAACAGTTCCAATTCGCTGGTTATTTTGCTGCGATAGAGCAGGGCTATTATAAAGATGTTGGAATTGATGTAAAGATTAAACCTTTTTATTGTAATACAAACTTATCCACAGTTATTAAAGATGGAGAAGCTGATTTTGCAATAGGACGCTCTTCTTTACTCCTTGATAAAATGGATGGTGATGATATTGTAGCAATAGGTGCAATTTTTCAACAATCTCCTTTGGTCTTGATAGTTAAAGAAGATAGCAATATAACTTCTATACAAGATCTTATAAACAAACGTATTATGATTACAAATGATGCTAAAACAACAGCATCTATCATGGCAATGTTACACTCTAAAGGAGTAACTAAAACAGATGTTCATGTCCTAGAACACACTTTTAACTTAGATGATTTGATCAACAATAACACGGATGCTATGGCATCTTATATATCCAATGAGCCGATTGAACTAGAAAATAAAGGTATAAAATATAAGATTTTTAATCCTAAAGACTATGGCTTTAATTTTTATAGTGATATTCTTTTTACCTCTTCTGAGTTTATTAAATACAACCCAACACTTACAAGAGATTTTTATAAAGCCACCATTAAAGGGTGGAAATATGCCTTTGACAATATTGCTAAAACGGCAGAACTGATACATAATAAATACAACTCTAATATAAGCACACTTCACCTTATGAAAGAAGGTGAAGCTTTACGTAATTTAGCTTATACAAAGAATGGAAACATTGGACATATGGATGTCAAACAGCTAAAAGAGATGATGAGTGTTTACTCTATATTGGGTTATGAGATAAAAAAAGTTGATTTAGATAGTTTTATTTATGAAGGTAATCATCCTAAAGGAATTAATTTTTTAATTGCATATGACGATATCTATCATATTCTAATTATCACTATATTGTCAGTAGCAAGTTTAATTTTTGGTATATTATATATTAGTTTAAAAAGAGAATGGTTACTTACTAAAAGTGATTTAAACAAAAAAATCATAAGTCAAAAAGAAGAAATAGAGAGTCAAAATAGACTCATTATGGAGCAATCAAAGATCGCTGCTATAGGTGCAATGCTTAGTAATATTGCACATCAGTGGAGACAGCCTTTAAACATTATATCCCTACATACAGTTAGAATGGAAACCTCTATACTTTTGGATCAGGATATAGAAAAGGAAGAAATATTAGAAATTAGTCAAGATATAAATAGACAGTCTCAGTATCTTTCAAAGACAATAGATGACTTTAGAAATTATTTTAATTCAAATATAAATGAGGTTAGTACATTTAATATTAAAGATACGATTTCAAAAGTTAATGAACTTACAAAAGATACTTTTAATGCCAACTATATTAAAAGAATTGTAGAAATTAAAGAATGTATAATAACTCAAAATGAAAGTCTTATAATTCAGGCTCTTGTAAACATTTATAATAATGCTAAAGATGCAATGTTAAACAATACCCAATCTCAGAAATACTTTTTCATAGAAGTAAAGTGTAATACAAAAAATGTTGTGATTACAATCAAAGATAGTGGAGGCGGTATTGATGAAAGTATTATAGAAAATATTTTTGAGCCATACTTTACAACAAAAGATGTTGACCAAGGTACAGGATTAGGCCTTTTTATAACATATAAAATTTTTACAAAACATTTAAAAGGTTCTATAGAAGTTCACAATGAAGAGTATGAGTATGATTCACAAAAACTCAGAGGGGCAGTGTTTGTTATCACTATCCCTAAGTAAAAATTTATCTAATAATCGGAGTCACGAACAAAGATAAAGGATACTTTTTTGCTATTTGATTACAATGTAAAGTTTAAAATAAGTTTGGATATTCTTGCATATTGAGTTGTAGTTTTTCATACTCTATTTTTGATAAGTTCTCGATACTCTCTTTATCAATAATTTGGATTTTTGTTACAACGCCATCTTCTCTTAAGTATTTAAAAACAAGTTTTCCAAGAGCAAAAACTTCTTGTTTTATGATTTCATCCTCTTGGTTGTAAGTTATACTTTCCCCATGTAGTTTACCGTCATCATATAGTTTAATACTTTTAACACTTTTGTTTGCTTTTGAAATAACGTACTTTATCTCTTGACCTTGTCTCTTGTCACCTACAAAATGCTCTAACTTCGCTAAAACACCTTTTTCAGTAAAGTGTTTAACTTCTTTAATCCCATTTTCTTCATTAATGAGTTCTCTAACATATGCATCTTTGGCGTTATAAAAATTCTTTGTAACAAAGGTGTTATCAAGCTTATATGTTTCAGTTTTTACGTTTTTACTTGGATAGTAACTT
This sequence comes from Sulfurimonas sp., assembly GCA_047633475.1. Classification (GTDB taxonomy): domain Bacteria; phylum Campylobacterota; class Campylobacteria; order Campylobacterales; family Sulfurimonadaceae; genus Sulfurimonas. The sequence goes on along the minus strand of JBLIEY010000089.1, from coordinate 8,744 downwards.
ATTTTATGTTTTTCTTTCATGCTAGTCCTTATGTGAGCGAATTGTAGCATATAATGTCTCAGTAAAAAGGTTATAATTACATCTAATGGTTTAAAAGGATATAAATGGCAGAGATAAGTATTGTTGATGGCTTAGACTGTTTTGCAGAGGATTTTAAAGATATTAGTCTCCATGGCTTAAAGATTAAAAAAGCAGAGTTTGAATCATGTACATTCATATCTTGTGATTTTACTGAAAGCTTCTTCTTATCTTGTAGATTTATTGAGTGTCATTTTGAAAACTGTAACCTTGCTCTTGTGAAACTAACAGATACTAAGATGAGCAATGTAACTTTTGTGTCATGTAAGATGATTGGAATTGACTGGACTATGTGTGACTATAAAAGTTTACTCAGTGCTGAGCCATTACGATTTATAAAGTCTATTTTAAATGATAGTAACTTTTATGGTTTGAGACTAGAAGACATGGTAATGAAAGAATGCCAAGCCAAAGAAGTAGATTTTAGAAACTCATCTCTGCAAAAAGCTGACTTTTCTGGTACAGATTTTAAGGGAGCATTATTTGAACATACTCACTTAGAATATGCTAACTTTACAGACGCGCAAAATACTTATATAGACATACGAAAGAATCATTTAAACAAAGCTATCTTCAGTCGACATGAGGCTGAATTTTTACTTGAAATAATGGAAATTACATTAGTCTAGTTAAAAAGTTCCTAAAGTTAAACTTGTAGTGTCTAAAACTTCTTCACCATTCATAGCTTTTATTAAAACACTGTAAGTATTTCCTTTTCCACCAGAACAAGGAGCAAGGTACGCACCTGGAGTTTTTCCAAACTTTTTACCTCTATGCTCAACTACAATTGAAAACTCTTTTGGCAAATCGAATGTTTCACCTTTAATAGATGGAATTGTAACCTTTGAACTATTTTTTGCAATTTTATATGCAATAATTCCATGCCCTCCATCACTCATACCCTTAAAAGTTTCATCACTAAACTTCAATACAATTTTTGTTGCATCTGAGGGAATATTTTCTAAAATAATACTAGGCGTGCTTCCAACTTTTGTATTAAAATTACTACAAACTTCAGTTTTTGGAACCATGCTACCTTTCCAAATATCATCAGCAAATGTGGCACTCAGATTTGCTGCACTTAAATTTAATGCCGCAGACACAATTATGGAAACTAAAATCGATAACTTTTTCATATTTTCCCTTTTAATCTTATATAACAAAGTTTAATATTAAATTCATAAAAATTGATTTAAGAACTATATTATCTAGAAAAAAATAAGCTTCCTTTAAATCTAGTTAAACTAGAGTCTACCAAGTAGTTCACTCTTTTTAGAATTAAATTCTTGATCACTTAATGCACCTGCTTCACGTAACTTTGCTAGCTTTTGAATTAGGTCTATAATTTCGCTAGATGATTTATTTTCATTAGTTTGACTTATAAACGCAGGCTCTTGCTTGTTAAATGTTTGTTCAGCTGGCATTTGATTTGAAAAATTATCTGTTACTGGCTGTGCAAAATTAGTTTGTGGCATAGGTGCTTGAGTCCCAAGACCAGAGATAATAGGAAGGGTTGAAACAGAGACTGTTCCAAACTGACTACTAAATGTAAGAGAATCATTTCCCCCTTGTTGTTGTGAAACGCCACCAATATTATAATTAAGCGTATCATAAACAGTTGTTTCTCCGTTTAACTCAATTGCTAGTCTATTTGGGAACACTGCATAACGAGTATTGTTTTGAGAACCACTACTAAATGGAGAACCTAAATTTGTAGGCCACCATTGGTTACTTCCCTTTGTCCCTGGAGCTATCACAGGAAAAATTGTCGTTGTTAACAAAGCATTTGAAATTTCTGAGCATAGATTGTCGACAGTGTTTTTGAGTCCGCTATTAAACATATCTCCAACCATTGTCATTCCACCCTTCATCCATTGACCACCGCCACCTAATTCTGGAGAGTTAAACTGAGCCATAGTCCCTCCGCCATTGTTAACAGCAACAATCATATGAATGACTGCATCGTTACTTAAATTGTATCTGTTACTAAGGTCATTAACTAAATTTTGACCATCTTGTGTTAGTTTTTGCATCTTTGTTTCCTTGCTTTTTTAAAGTTTGTTGATTGGAATTAATGTTGAAGTTAGAAGTGTAGCTTATGCACTAGGACTTAGCCGTTTTTATTACGATATTATACTCTAATAAAATAGATTATTATAAATAAACACTTACTAATGCTTAACTAAATAAAAAAGTAGATATGTAATGAAGTTAAATAAGTATAAAATGATTTAAATTGTTTTTTATATATTTAACAAAGGACTTATGATATGCAGTTAGAAATAAGCTGTGATTTGACATTTGATATTTCGGTAGTTACATCTTTTATATTTATGTTAAGACCACGCAGTGGTGTAACACAATGGATATATTCTCAGGAATATATGGTTGAACCGAATGTCCCTGTCGTAGAATTTACTGATATTTATGGAAATTTATGTCAAAAACTTATTGCTCCAGTTGGAATCTTTAGAATTCATACAACAACAAAGGCTCAAACATCTGATTATGTTGATCAGGCACCTGGAGCATATTTTACAGAAGTTAAAAATTTGCCAGATTCTGTTCTTATGTATCTCTTACCTAGTCGTTATTGTGAGTCAGACAAATTTAACCAGTTAGCAGCCACAATTACCGAAAATGAACTTCTTGGCTATAACCAGGTTAGGGCTATAGTATCATGGCTACGAGATACTATTTATTTTGAAGTTGATAATAGTGATGTTTTGCTATCAGCAGTAGAAGTATATGCTAGAAAATCTGGGGTTTGCAGAGATTTTGCTCATTTAGCAATTGCGATGTGTCGTAGTCTTAGTATTCCTGCACGTATGGTAGTAGGATATCTCGATGGTTTAGAACCTATGGATTTACATGCTTGGTTTGAAGCTTACGTTGGAGATAGATGGTACTTGTTTGACGCAACGCAAGCTGAGACAAAAGCTGGATATGTAGTAGTTGGATATGGTCGGGATGCAGCGGATGTTGCTATATACAACCAGTTTGGACCAGCTTTATATCCTACTTCAAAAAATATTTTTATACAAAAGAATTAGGATTAAAATATGCAACGATATAAGATTATTCACCGAACTTACTATAACTACTCATCAGAAATAACACTAGGAACACATGCCCTTTTACTAAGACCAAGAGAGGATCATGAACTTAGAATTGAATCTTTTATTTTAAAGAGTACACCTGAAGTGAAAATTTTTTGGAGTAGAGATGCAGAAGATAATTCTGTAGCTATTGGCAATTTCAATCAAAAAACACGACAGCTTTTGGTTGAGAGTGAAGTCATAATTCAGCAGTACAATGAATTTCCTTTGGATTTCATAGTCTCTGATTATGCAGTTGAGTATCCTTTTATATATAAAGCACCTGATCAAACTCTACTTTCTCCTTATATGATACTTCCGGAGGAGGGTACAAGAGTGATACTAAACGACTGGATTTTCAATGTTTATAAAAGTGGTGAGTCAGTTCAAACATATACATTGCTACAAAAACTTGCAAGTTATATTTACACAACTCTCACTTATGGGGTTAGAGAAGAACCTGGCGTACAAACTGTGAAAGAGACTCTCTCTCTAGGTTCTGGCTCTTGTCGTGATTTTGCACATCTCTTTATGGAAGCTGTAAAGTGTTTGGGACTTGCATCTCGTTTTGTGAGTGGTTATCTTTATGCTCCACTAATGGTAAATGAAGTTGGCTCCACTCACGCTTGGGCTGAAGTTTATATTCCAGGGGCAGGATGGAAAGGTTTTGACCCTACTATTGGTGATATAGTTGGCTCAGATCATATTCCTGTAGCTGTTGCTAGATTAGCTGAATCAGTACCTCCAATTTCTGGTTCATTTAGCGGAAATGCAAAATCAAGTCTGGATGTTGGCGTTTGGGTCAGTCAGTATTAATTATAAAAAGTATTAATATTTAAACAGTTTTATAAAGTAGATTATCCTATTGAATGTTATAATCTAGCTTATAATTTAAATCATCTAAAATAACTCAAAATTAAGGACATATCATGGCGCTAAAAGTTGTACTCTCTCATAATACGCATTATAAATACGATAAATACATATCCCTTTCTCCTCATACTATAAGACTCCGTCCAGCTCCTCACAGTAGGACACCTATTGAAGCTTATTCTATGAAAATAACACCTGAAAATCATTTTATAAATTGGCAACAAGATGCATATGGAAATTATTTGGCAAGAGTTGTATTCCCAGATAAAGTTAAAGAGTTTGGTATTGAAGTTGAGGTTATAGCTGACTTGATTTCAATCAACCCTTTTGACTTTTTTGTAGAAGAATATGCTGAACAATATCCTTTTGAATATAAACCTGAATTAAGTGCAGAGTTAACTCCATATTTTGAAGTTACTGAAAGAGGAAAACTACTTAAAAAATTCCTAAAAACACTTGATTTAAAAGAGCAAAAGATTAATGACTTTCTTGTTTATTTAAATATTGAAATTTACAAATACCTAAACTACACAGTTCGTCTTGAATCTGGTGTTCAAAAGTGTGAAGTTACTCTTGATAAGAAACTAGGAAGTTGTAGAGATTATGCTTGGTTATTTGTTCAAGTGCTAAGAAGTTTAGGTCTTGCTGCAAGATTTGTGTCAGGATACTTAGTGCAACTCAAACAAGATGAAAAATCACTTGATGGTCCAAGTGGTCCAGAAGAAGATTTTACAGACTTACATGCTTGGACAGAAGTTTATTTACCTGGGGCTGGTTGGGTTGGACTAGACTCTACAAGTGGTCTTTTCGCGGGTGAGGGACATATTCCTCTTGCTTGTACAGCTCATTATGAAAGTGCACATGCTATTGAAGGTCTGAGTGATAAATGTGAAACAGAATTTGAATTTTCAAATACAGTCACAAGAATTTTTGAATCACCTCGTGTTACGAAACCTTATCGTGATGATCAATGGGATGCTATCAATCAATTGGGTTATGATGTAGATGCAGAACTTGAACAAAATGACGTAAGACTCTCAATGGGTGGGGAACCAACTTTTGTATCTATAGACGATATGGAATCTGATCAGTGGAATACAGGAGCTGATGGCCCAGAGAAAAGAGAATTAGCAGATACTCTTGCTAGAAGACTTTTAAGCTCTTTTGGTAAAGGTGGAATGCTCCATTATGCACAAGGAAAATGGTATCCAGGCGAACCTATTCCAAGATGGCAAACATCAATCATATGGCGAAAAGATGGTAAGAAAATCTGGAAAGACACAAATTTACTTGCCAATATGAATGAAACATATACCTATACAAATGAAGATGCAAAAACTTTTATAGATACTTTAGCTAGCACACTTAAAGTAAGTAGCGAAACCATTATGAATGCATATGAAGATCCTATTCACTATATTATGAAAGAAGCAGAGCTTCCAATTGACATTGATCCATTAGACTACGACATTGATAATGCTATAGAAAGAAATACTATTGCAAAAGTATTAAGTAGAGGTCTAAGTAAACCTGTTGGATATGTTCTTCCATTAAACTATGCAGAGGATCAATGGATGACATCTTTTTGGACATTTAGAAGAGGAAAACTTTTCTTAATTCCAGGTGATTCACCTCTAGGTCTTAGACTTCCAATGGATTCTTTGATAGAAAAACCAGAGAATGAATTAGCTCCACATTTTGAACCGGATCTTTTTGCAAAAGCACCAAAGCTTAAAAAGTTTCTTAAAAAAGCAACTAAGCGTCTAGAAGAAGCAGAAACGATTACAATAAAAAATAATCCTGAAGCAACTTTTATTAGAACTGGTTTAAATATTGAAGTAAGAAACGGAAAACTATACATCTTCTTACCACCTCTAAATCATACAGATGCATTTTTAGATCTTATAGCATCTATAGAAGTAGTAGCATCTAAGTTAGAGATTAAAGTTGTTATGGAAGGTTATGAACCATCTCATGATTTACGTTTAGAGACTATTAAAGTTACTCCGGATCCAGGAGTAATTGAAGTAAATATTCAACCTGTAAGTTCATGGAAAGATTTAACTTCTAATTTGTTTACTTTGTATAATGATGCAAGAGAATCTCGCCTTGGAACTGAAAAGTTTATGCTTGATGGAAAACATACTGGAACAGGTGGTGGTAACCACGTAACAATTGGAGCGATGAAACCAGAGGATAGTCCACTTCTTAGACGTCCAGAAGTTTTAAGAAGTTTTATTACTTTTTGGCAACATCATCCAGGACTTTCTTATCTTTTTTCAGGAGCTTTTATTGGTCCAACTTCTCAAGCTCCTCGTGTTGATGAAGGCAGAGCAGAAAACCTTTATGAACTTGAGATTGCATTTTCTCAGATTCCAGTAGATCAAGAAGTTCCGTTTTGGTTAACAGATAGGCTTTTCCGTCATATGCTAACTGATATTACAGGAAATACACATCGTTCAGAATTTTGTATAGATAAGATGTACTCACCAGATTCTAGTACAGGAAGACTTGGTATTTTGGAACTTCGTGGATTTGATATGCCACCACATCCAAAAATGGCATTGATGCAAAATCTTCTAATTAGAACGCTTGTATCACTATTTTGGAGAAAACCTTACAAACATAAACTTGTTCGTTGGGGAACACAACTTCACGATAAATTTTTGTTAGAACATTATGTGAAAGAAGATATCAAAGATATTATAGAATTCTTAAATAACGAAGGTTATAATTTTAAACTTGACTGGTTTGATCCATTCTTTGAGTTTAGATTTCCACTTTATGGAATGGCTACAGTTGAAAATGTACATATGGAGCTTCGCGCGGCAATAGAACCTTGGCATGTACTTGGTGAAGAGAGCGGTTCTCAAGGAACATCAAGATATGTTGATTCTTCTTTAGAAAGAGTACAAGTAAGAGTAAATAACTTTGTACCTGAAAGATATGTTCTAACATGTAATTCCGTCGTTATACCTCTAAGCCCAAGTGGAATAGAAGGAGAATATGTTGCTGGAGTTAAATACAAAGCATGGCAACCATGGTCTGCATTACATCCAACAATTGGAGTTGATACTCCATTGACTTTTGATATAGTAGATAAATGGAATGAAAGATCAATCGGTGGTATGACTTATTATGTTTCACATCCTGGTGGAAGAACTTATGAAACTTTCCCTATTAATGCAGGCGAAGCAGAGTCAAGAAGAATAAATAGATTTCAAAATTTTAACCACACCCAAGGTGCTATAGAATATGTTTCATCTTCAGTAGTTCAGCAAAATCTGATAAATGTAAATGGGGCTAATAGAGCAGTTATGTCTAAAGATAGACCTGAGGATAAAGTGTTCTTATTTCAAGAAGTTGATCAGAGCATAGAATATCCAAATACACTAGATTTACGAAGAAAGTGGGCAAAGCAATAGATGTCAATATTTGAGAGTTATATCTCTGAATCTGCATTTGATGAGATGCATGATAGCAATAATAATATTAGAGAAAACTGGGAAGAGATAGTTAAAGAAATAGAAGATTCTGGCTTAGATAAACTTCGAGAGAAGCAAGCTGAAATAGATTGGTATTTAGAAGATAATGGTGTTACATATAATATTTATGATGATCATGATGGCCCTGTAAATAGATCTTGGAGTATGGATCCTATTCCTCTTGTAATAGAAGAAAAAGAATGGAATTCTATTACAAAGGGTGTTGAGCAAAGAGCTAAACTTTTTAATTTAATTTTTAAAGATTTATATTCTGATCAGAAGCTTCTTAAAGACAACATTGTTCCTGCAGAAGTTATTTTTAGTCACAAAGGCTTCTGTAGTGAAGTATTTAACTTTGGGTATAAAGAAGATTTTAATCTATATTTTTATGCAACTGATTTGGCACGTGGTCCAGATGGAAAGATGTGGGTTGTTAGTGATAAAACTCAGGCCCCTTCTGGTTTGGGATATGCGATAGAAAATAGATTGACAATGAACAGTGTTACAAAAGATTTTTACTCAAAGATTGAGAGAAAAAAGCTATTTACTTTCCTTGAAGAATATAAAGCTCTTTTAACAAAACTCTCAGGAGGGGATCTTTCTAGTGTAGCACTATTAACTCCTGGACCTCATAATGAGACTTATTTTGAACATGCGTACTTGAGCTCTTTTTTAGAAATAAAAATGCTTCAAGGTGAAGATTTATTGGTTAAAAATGGAGCATTATGGCTTAAAAAACTAGGTGGTCTTAAAAAAATAAATACACTTTTAAGAAGAGTTGATGATACGTATTGTGATCCATTAGAATTAAAAAATGAGTCACAACTAGGAGTCCCTGGACTTATAGAAGCGATGAGGCAAGATAAGTTAAATATGATGAACCCAGTAGGTAGTGCAGTTGTTGAGAATGTTGGACTTAACCCATTTATGAACAAGATTGCGCAATACTTTCTAAAAGAAGATTTGATTCTTCCTCAAATTGCTACATGGTGGTGTGGACAGAAATCAGAGCTTGATTATGTTCTCGCAAATTTAGATACTTTAATAATAAAGAAAATTGATAGAACTGAAAAAATTAAAATATATTTTGGAAAGAAATTATCCCAAGTAGAACGCCAAGATTTAGAGAAACTACTTTTAGAAAATCCTCATAAGTATGTGGCTCAAGAGGAAGTAAATTTTTCTACGGTTCCTTACTATAATAATGGCA
>JBLIEY010000088.1:0-12029 GCA_047633475.1 Sulfurimonas sp. | reverse complement strand
CATGTATCCGTTGTTTTGCATGTATGGTCAGCTGTTCAACTGAAAATAGATTAAGACTTCAAAGAGAAGATAATGTTGGTATGGAAAAAAGTGTTCAGCATAGATTAGCGCACCAAAACCATTTAACACCTATTAGAAAAGAATTTGGAATATTTCCAAATTCTAGACAAGTAACTGCTTTTCATCACTGTAATCATTGTGAGCTTTCACCATGTTTAGATATATGTCCAGTGGATGCAATCACTAGAAGACCTGGTGGGGAAGTTGTTATCAATCAAGATCCATGTATTGGCTGTAGTAGTTGTGTTGACGCATGTCCATTTGATGTTCCTGTTGTAACTGACGGTAAAGCTTATAAATGTCATGGTTGTTATGACCGTGTAGAAAATGGTTTAAAACCTGCTTGTGCTAATATATGCCCAACAGATGCTATGTTCTCTGGTACGGTTGAATATGTTCTAGAAGAAGCAAATAGAAGAGCAGATTTCTACACAGCAACAACTGGCGTTAAACATATTGTTTATGGTGAGAAAGAAGTTAATAGTTATGTTGGTAAGTTAAATTGGGTAACTATTATCCCAGAAGAAGATTTAAAAGAGTATCAGTTAGACACTGATCCTACAAGACCAGTTATGCAAGCTAGAGAAGTTGCAAAAGTTGGAGGTGCAGTTGCTGCAGTTGCTATCGGTGTTGGTTCAGTTGGACATCTAATATACTGGCTTAGCAAAAGAAAAGATAAAATTAAACAAGAGGGGCAAGATCATGAGTAAAAAAATTGTAGTTTATAGTAATATAGAGAGATTTTTTCATAACCATTTACTTCATTTTGTTTTTTTCTTAACAATATCTGGTTTGCCAATACTATCTCATACGTTTGATTTTATTGCTTATGGTGCTGGTATTCCAGTAGCAGCTTTAACTAATAATCAAGACGTCCTTTCAGCTGGGATGTCTTTTATGAGATTTATTCATTATACAAGTGCATTTATATTGACTTTATTGTCAATTCCGTTTTTATTTCTTATGTTGAGAAAATTTGCTAAACTAAGCATGTTTCCAGATACATGGGGACTTAAAGCAACTATAGAGGGAACTGGTGAGATGTGGAAGTTTTACATCAAGCAAGACCACGCTGTATTTGGAAAAATGAATACTGGTCAAAAGTTTTTTGCACAAGGTATTGTAATATGTATGGCAGTACTTACAGTTTCTGGGTATGTTTTAATATTTAGAGAATCATTTAGTGTTGAGTATGCTGCATATGCAAGAGGCGCACATGCGATTAGTTTTGTATTTATTGGTCTATTGTTAATGATTCATATTTATCTAGCAACACATCCAACTAATAAAAACTCATATGACGCTATGTTTAAAACAGGTGAAATGGATGAAGAGTTTATTAAAGATCATCATTCAATTTATTATGAGCAGTTAAAAAAGCAAGGCAAAATAAAGTAGTAAATCACGACATATAGGACAAAATATAATATTTTGTCCTATACCTCAATCCAGTTTTCTTTGCACCTAAATCTTTTCCCCCCATTTTCACCTTTTTTAGGGATACAATTTCTTTCAGTGACCTTTAAATAAAAAATTATTTAATAGTAACTAATATAAAAAAGGAGGACTTATGAACAAATTAGGCGCAAAATTAATGCTTAGTTTTCTTTTAAGTTTAAGTATCACAACAAGTGTTGCTATCGCTTCAAGCGGTGAGGGTAAAAAACAACTGATGAGCCATGATGCAGAAAAAATCATTGCAAATCCGAATGGGACTTTAAAAAGTAGAGGTGTTTCTTCTCTTCAAGATCAGGTTCTTGAAGAAAAAGAAAGATATGATTGGATTTTCAAAAATCATCCAATTTTCAAAACTTATTTACCAAAGGGTAATGTTGTAGGTAAGTTAGTAATTGGAGATCGTGGTCACGAGTTCTTACATTCTGGTAATGGTAACGAGTTTGAAAAGTATAGTAAAAGAAAAGGTCTTACTTCAACTATGTATCGTCTTCCAAAGAACGATCCATTAGTATTTCCAAATAAAATGATTGGGCCAAAGAAATGTGGAGAATGTCACGCTGTTCAGTATGAAAAATGGAGTCGTTCAAGACACTCTACTACAGTTAGATTTCCAGGTGAGCATCCAGAATTCAGTAATGATTTAAAAAGCTCTGTATTTGGTAAAGACACTGCAGGTATCCTTCCTAAAGGAATTACAGCTGATAGTATCTACTGTACAATAGGTCATGTTAGAACTAAACTAGGTTTCTTTGACAAATGGTTATTAAGAGGAACTTACCACGTAGTTGGTGGTTTACTTAAAGATGGAACAGGTAAAATTGTTGCTGGTTCTAATCAATATCAAAGAGTATGGGCCAATGACTTAACTCCTGAAGTTGCTATGAAAATCAGAAAATTTGTTCCAAGTTTCCCTGTTACTCTTGCTGAGCATGGAGATAATACAGGTTATGTTAGAGGTTTAGCTTCTTATGCAGCTAGATATAAGAAATCAATGATGGTTCAGGCTGCTTCATCTTATTGTCAAGTTTGTCATCCATGGAAATTTGATTTTAAAGATAAAAAAGAATTTTATGATGCATTGGGTGATGCTAAGAAATTACAAGAGCATACAATCTCAAGAGGAATTTCTTGTGAAGAATGTCACGGAGCTGGTGGTCACTTAGATGGCGGAACAGGCAATATGACTTCAAACTGTGAAAGATGTCACCAGAGATTTAGTTTTAGACCATTCTTAGCTGAAAAGTTTAGAAAATCTAAAAATCCTAACATTAGTCACAAAGCAGCTGAACTTGGAATGACTTCTAAGTTTAAATCAGCAGGTCCTGGATGTGGAACAGAAGGTTCACAATCTTATTTTACAGCGCATTATGAAGCTGGTATGAGATGTACTACTTGTCATGATCCACATGATGTATCGGGTTATGTTGTAACTAAGTCTGCTAAAAAAGGTGGAGTTTATCAAGATACTGGTGATTACTTAAGTTCTTTTTATACTAAACCAGTTATTAGAAAAAGTTGTGGAAGCTGTCATAAAGAAGCACAATACATAGCTGATAATACTAAAGATACACATAGTAAAGTTAGTTGTCAAGCATGTCACATGCCTTTCATTATGAGTTGTGAAAACTGGTATGCAACACAATATCAAGATCAAGGTGGATTTGACACTCAAAGAAGATCACATATTTGGAAAATTAATGTTGACGCAAAAGCTAAAACATTGAACCCACCTCCAGGTGCTCCAAGAGTTCAACAAATACCTAAAAAGTACAAGAACTGGTATATTGCAAAAAACAAAGAAGGTCATAACTTCATTGACTTAATGTGGGCTTGTGGTAAATCATCTTGGGCTGATAAAGATATGGTTGATAATAAAGGTTGTCATAGTGTTATAAATTCAACACTTAAAAATACTTTACACTTCAAAGATCAGCAAAGAGCATACGATGAATTGATGGGATGGCAAAAACCAATCAAGAAAACATATGCGGAAGTAACGGTTTCTATTAAAGGAATCTACGAAATGTTAGAAGTTACTAAGTTAAGTATTTCTGATAAATCAAGAATTAATGAGTTAATTGAAAAAGCTCAAACTGCTATGGATTTAATCAAGAGAGATGGTTCTTGGGGTGTTCATGGATTTAAATACACTGAGAGAAGAGCAAACGCTGCTAAATCTTATGTTGACCAAGCTCAACTAATTTTACAAAAAGCGTCTAAATAATCTACGATATGTAGGAATATGGGTTACACATTATGTGTAGCCCATAATTTAATTAAGGAAAAAAGTTGATGAAACTAGCAGAAAAAAAAGTATATATGATATTACCTTTATTTTTGGCTTTATTAGGAACACAAAGTTCTGCGACAGAACTGAAAACAAGTGTACAACTAGAGTCATATAGCATAGGTGCTTCTACTGGTAATTATATTGTAAACCAAATATATGGTCAGGTTCAAATGGGTGCTAAGATTGATATGGCTCTTGTAGCAGAAGGTTTCAATGACGCACTAATAAAAAAATCACAACTAGACGATGATAAAATTATAACAAATTTGAATAACAGAGCAGAATATCTAAATAAAGTACAAGTAGAAGCAAGTATAAAAGAAAAAAAAGACAATAGTATAAAAGAAAAAAATTATCTTGAAAAAAATAGTAAAAAAGATGGTGTAGTAGTTACTAAATCTGGTTTACAATATAAAGTTACAAAATTTGGTAAAGGTGAAAGTCCTAAACTAGAAAGTACTGTTATTATTGATTATAAAGCATCTCTTGTTGATGGATATGAATTTGACAATACTTATAATACTAAGAAACCAGCACATTTATCTATGATTAATGTTGTAAACGGTCTAAAAGAGGGATTAATGCTTATGAAAGCAGGTTCTAAATTTACTCTTTATATTCCTAGCTCATTAGGTTATGGTGATGTTCAAATGGTAGATATACCGCCTAACTCTGTATTAATATTTGAAATAGAGTTAAAAGAAGTTATAAAACCTGGTGGAATTAAAAAGAAAAAATAGTTTGACTTAATGGGTAACGTCAAATTATATAATGCAAGACAAAAAGTAAGTAAGAGTTAATTGGAGGCAAAAAAATGGGCAATGATAATAATAGAAGAACTTTTCTAAAGGGTATAGGTGCGGGTTCAGTTCTTCTTGGGACTCTGCAATTTAGCTTAAGTGCTAGTGAAGAGAAAAAAAATATAGGTGTAAAACCTCATTATGGTATGATTTTTGATCAGAACAAATGTGTTGGTTGTACCGATTGTGAATTAGCTTGTGCAAAAGTAAATCTTGTTCCAAAAGGACAACATAGATTATTTGTAGAAGATCAGACTGATCCATTAGATATAATGGAAAAACGATTTGTTCGTATTTCTTGTCAGCAATGTGAAGATTCACCTTGTGTGAATGTTTGTCCTACAAATGCGTGTCATCATGATTCTGTTACTAATATTGTAACAATGCACACTGATGATTGTATAGGATGTATGTATTGTGTTGTTGCTTGTCCTTATGATGACAGATTTATGAATGAAGAAACTGGTTCAGCAGAAAATTGTGATTTTTGCTCAAATACTAATCTAAAAGAGGGTAGAGACCCAGCTTGTGTTGAAGCATGTAAATATGATGCAATAGTATTTGGGGACCTTAATGACGAAAATGCATTTATAAATAAATTACTAAATGTAAAAGATTCTGTTAGGATGAAACCTGCTTTTGGCACAAAGCCAAGTCTTAGATATATACCAGCATTAAAGACAGGGGTTTAATATGAATGAATTAATAAATTATAAAGATGGGTTTACTGATGGTATAGCATGGGGATGGCCAATCGCTGTTTATCTTTTACTAGCTGGTATCTCTGGTGGTGCTGTGATAGTTGCATTAGCAATAAGATATTATAAGAATCAAAGTGAGAATACAGCTATATATAAAGCAGCCGCACTAGTTTCAGCTGCTACTATTATTTTTGGTATGGCTTTTTTAGTCGGAGACTTACATAAACCATTAGTTTTTTGGAAGATTCTGATAAATTATAATTTCAAATCTGTTATGTCAATTGGTGTAATAGCAATTTCAGTTTATATTCCTTTAACGTGTGTGCTGGTAGTATACGCATTTGAAAAAGAAATAAAAACTTGGTTTAGTTTTTTATCTCCAATTATAGACTTATTGAATAAAATGAGAGTAGCTATAGAAGGAGCTTCATTCTTCTTTGCTATTGTAATCTGTGCATATACAGGATTTTTGATTTCTGTACTAGTTAGATTTCCACTTGTAAATACTGCTATACTTCCTGCATTATTTATTGTCTCTGGATTATCAGCTGGAACAGCTGCTTTGGCTATTGTTGCGAGAAAATATTTTAAAGAAGATGCTCATTCAAGTGATATGCAAATATTACATAAGATTGAATGGCCAATTATGATGACAGAAATACTATTTTTAATAATGCTAGGTGTTACATTGTTAGTTAGTGGTGCATCAGGACAAGCAGCTATTGGTGCTTTCAGTAACAATGTTTGGGCAGACTTATTTTGGTCTGGTGTAGTTGGTATTGGGTTTATTTTACCATTGGTATTAAATTTTATGATGGGTAAAAAAGTTGCTCATTCAACTGCAGTATTTTATATTTCAGCAACCTGCAGTATAGTTGGAGTTCTTTGTTTGCGTATGTTTATTATTTATGCAGGACAAATTTTTAGTTTATAGGTGTTACATCAAGGATAAATATGTCATTTTTAAGTAGAGTCTTTTTCTCTTTTCGTTTTGTAATTAGTATGTTATTTATCCTTGGTCTTAGTGCTGGTATTGCTACCTTTATAGAAAATGATTATGATGCTCAAACAGCAAAAGTACTTGTTTATAGTTCTATGTGGTATGAGTTAGTAATGATTTCTTTAGCAATATCTTTATTAGGAATAATATATAAAAGAAAAATGTATAAAAAGCCTGGTGCTTTCATTTTTCATATAGCTTTTGTAGTAATTTTGATTGGTGCTGGTGTAACTAGATATGTTGGTTATGAAGGTGTTATTCATATTAGAGAAGGCAACATTGGAAATAAAGTTATTTCTGAAGAGTCATATCTACAAATCAATACAAAAAATCAAAATTATAAACATCACTTAATGCTTGGTAAAATAGGAAATCATAGTTTCTCTTTTAATGACGAAATAAATGGCAAAGAACTTATAATTAAATATAAAGACTACCAATATACAAAAGGTAGTAATGTTGAAAAATTAAAAGTTGATGTTTTATATGATGGAAAAGAAAAAGAAATTACAATTTTAGGTGGACATGGTAGTATAGAAGCTCCTTCTATACTTAACTATGATGATATAGATATTGAGCTGTCTTGGGGCTCAAAGCTTATTGAATTACCATTTAAAATAGAGCTAGTTGATTTTGTAATACAAAGATATCCTGGCTCTTCTAGCCCATCATCTTATTCAAGTGATATTGTTTTAATAGATGGAGATACTAAAATACAACATAATGTATTTATGAACCATCCTCTAACATATAAAGGGTATAAATTTTTTCAATCTTCTTATGATAAAGACGAACAAGGAACTTTACTTTCAGTGAACAATGACCCAGGAAAATGGCCTACTTATTTTGGTTATTTTCTTTTAGCCTTAGGTCTTGTATCGAACTTTTTTGCAAAAGGAAGTAGATTCTCAAAGCTGAGAAAATTTTTAGTAAAAAGTAATTTATCTTTGATTTTACCATTGCTTTTATTACTAAATGCATCTGCACAAGCAGATACATCAGAGTATATAAATAAATTTAAAGTCAATTCATTAGAACATTCAAAAGATTTTGGTTACCTTCTAGTTCAAGATTACAATGGGCGGATAAAGCCTATGAGTACAGAATCAATAGATGTTTTACATAAAATGTCTTTTAAAGAATCTTTACTTGGTATGAATGCTACTCAGATTATGCTTGGGATTATTGCAGACCCTAAAATTTGGGAAGAAGTTAAATTAGTTAGAATAAAAAATCAAAAAATAAAAGAGATTTTAGGACTAAATAAAGAAGTAGAATTTATCTCATTTAATGAAGTGTTTGATGAGAG
This sequence comes from Sulfurimonas sp., assembly GCA_047633475.1. Classification (GTDB taxonomy): domain Bacteria; phylum Campylobacterota; class Campylobacteria; order Campylobacterales; family Sulfurimonadaceae; genus Sulfurimonas. The sequence goes on along the minus strand of JBLIEY010000088.1, from coordinate 4,411 downwards.
AGGAACCTATAAGTTTAATAAACAAATAGATGAAGCAAATGAAAAACAACCTTCACAAAGAGGAACATTTGATAAAGATTTAATTAAATTAGATGAGAGATTGAACATATTTTATTTGATTACACAAGGAATGTTTAGTAAAATTATTCCAAAGCCTAATGATCCTAAAAATACATGGTTTGACCCTCAAAATGCTTTTATAGAGGGTTTTTTAGATACTCCTTCAAAAGATATAATAAATAGATATTTAATTGGATTGCAAAATGGTTTTGAGCAGAATAACTGGACAGAAGCAAACATAGCCTTAAAAGAGTTAAAAGAGCTACAAATTAAGAATGCTGGTGATGTATTACCATCTAAAAATCAAATAAATATAGAAGCATTATTTAATAAACTTCAAATTTTTAAAAATCTAGTTAATTTTTATCTTTTTCTTGGCATTATTATTTTGATTTTTGCAATAATTTCGATTTTCTTTGAGAAAAATTATCCAATTTTGAAAAAAGTATTTTTTTATCTTTTACTAGCCGGATTTTTAGCACATACTGCTGGACTAATGATGAGATGGTATGTTACAAGTCATGCACCTTGGACTGATACATATGAGTCACTCATATATGTTGGTTGGTCAACTATCTTAGCTGGTCTTGTTGTATTTAGAAAATCATTGATTTCTCTTTGTGCAGCTTCTATTTTGGGTGGTGTTATTATGTTAGTAGCCCATTTGAACTTTATTAGCCCTCAGATTACGACACTTGTTCCTGTTTTGAATTCTTACTGGTTGAGTATTCATGTTTCTGTTATAACTGGTAGTTATGGATTTTTAGGACTTGGAGCATTACTTGGTTTTATGTCATTAATGTTGATGATATTTAGAACTGACAATAACAAAGAAAGATTAGATATACAAATACGACAACTAACAGCAGTGAATGAAATAAGCTTAATAATAGGCTTGTCTTTATTGACTATCGGCAATTTTATGGGCGGAATTTGGGCAAATGAAAGCTGGGGTAGATATTGGGGCTGGGATCCAAAAGAAACTTGGGCTTTTGTCTCAATAGTTGTATATTCAATTGTATTACATATAAGATTTATTCCAAAATTAAATAGTGTATATGTATTTAGTATAGCATCTGTTGTGTCATTTTCATCAATAATAATGACATATTTTGGAGTTAATTTTTATCTATCAGGACTCCACTCATATGCTTCAGGAGACAAAATACCAGTACCTAGCTTTGTTTATTACATGGCCGTGATTGTATTGATTATCTCTATCTCTGCATACAGAGGTAGAGGCGTTAAAGTTATTAAATAAAAAAAATTAAAAAGGATATTTTATGGAGTATTACCTATATATATTGACATTTCACTTTATGGCTGTTATGTCTTGGATGGCTGTTTTGTTTTATTTGCCAAGGTTATTTGTTTATCATCAAGAACATAGTGAAAAAAAAGAGTTTGTTGAAGTTGTTGAGATTCAAGAGTACAAATTATATAAGTACATAGGATTACCTTCACTGTGGGCCTCACTTTTAAGTGGTGGATTGATGTTATATCTAAATCCATATTTATTGCAAGAACCTTGGATGCATTTAAAATTAACAGTTTTAATACTTTTAGTAATATATAGTTTTAGTATGGAATATTATAGAGTTAGTTTACAAAACAAAACTTGTAAGAAAAATGGACATTTTTTTAGAGCATATAATGAAATTCCAACTCTTTTATCAACTTTAATAGTTAGTTATGTTGTTATTAAAGAGAGTTTATTATGGTATTCTCTGATTGTAATAATAATATTCAGTTATATTATTTATAAAATACTAACTTTAAAAGATAAAGATAAAGATAAAATATAAATGATAAAAATATAAAAGGAAAAAAATATAAGATGATTAATATAATAGAAACAATGGCTAATTTTACTAGTGTAAAAATTATGCAGAAATCTATGAAGTCTAGCTTAGACATTAAATATATAGAAAACCCAGTTGAATATAAATTTGATAAAAATAAAAGTTATTTTTTATACATGCACATTCCATTTTGTCAAGAATTTTGTACATTTTGTACATTCCATAAATTTAAATATGAAGATAATAAGTGTAAAGCATACTTCAAAACATTAAAAGCTGAATTACTTAAAGCAAAAGAGCAAGGCTTTCAATTTCATACACTATATATTGGTGGTGGAACACCATTAATTGATGAAGGTGAATTGATACAACTTATCGAATTAGCAAAAAAACTTTTTGATATAAAAGAAGTTTCGTGTGAAAGTACACCAAGTCATATTGATCCAAAAGTTATTAAAAATTTTGATGGTTTAATCGATAGACTTTCAATCGGTGTACAAACTTTTGATGATCAAACTCTTAAGGATATATCAAGATATGATAAATATGGATCATCAGAAATTCTTCAAGAAAGACTTTCAAACATTATTGGAACTATCCCTGTTACAAGTTTAGATTTAATCTTTAATCTTGCAGGTCAAACACCAGAAATGCTTAGAAATGATTTAGAAATAGCAAAGAAACTAAAAGCAGAACAGATTACTACTTATCCGCTTATGTCTTCACAATTAGCAAATGTTTCTATATTAGAACATTTAAAAATACTGAAAAATTCTAAAGAGTATGATTTCTACAATATTATTAGAGAAGAATTAAGTGATTATTCACTCAATAATGCTTGGTCATTTTCTAAAGACAACACAAATATGACAGATGAATATACTGTAAATAATAGTGAATACATTGGATTGGGAAGTGGTGGGTTTACATATATAGACAATCAATTGTTTATAAATGCTTATGATTTAAATCAATATGACAAGATGATTAATGAAAACTCTAATGCCATAATAGCATTAAGCAGTAAGTTCACACCTAAAAAACAGATACAATACCAATTTTTACTGCATCTTTTTGGTGGTACTCTTGATATTGAAAAGTTTAATAGTCTTTTTAATGTTTCAGTAGAGAGTGTACTCAGAGTCGAACTTTTTATGATGAAAAGCATAAATGCAATATATATAAAAGATGGAATTATTTATCCTACAAGATTCGGAGAGTTCATAACTGTAGTAATGATGAGAGAATTTTATACAGGTATGGATAATATTAGATCAATGCTTAGAAAGTCAATTATCGAGTAAGTTTTATTAAGAGAAAAGGATTGTGATGAAGAAAATTTTAGTGGGTATATTTATATGTTCAGTACTTGTTTATGGAAGTTTTTTAAAAGATGCAAATCTAGCATATTCAAATGCTGATTATAAAGTAGCGATAGCTAACTATACAAAAGCATGTGATGCAAATATTGCAGAGGGATGTTTTAAATTAGCTCATATGTATGAAAATAAACAAGGTCTCAAGCAAGATTTTGAACATGCTTATAAATTATATGATCAATCTTGTAGTTTAGGCCATGCAAAAGGTTGTTTCAAGGTTGGTGTTTGTTACGATCAAACTGGTGTTATTAAAGCAGAAAAAGATTATAAAAAAGCTGAGAAATATTATACAAAATCTTGTAATAATGGGTTTGCACTTGCTTGTTATAATTTAGGAGATATGTACCAATACTATCTAGATCCTGAAAATAATAAAAAAAAGATGATAGATATGTATGAGAAAGCTTGTAAAGGTGAAGCAAGTATAGGATGTTACAAGCTAGGTAATTTGTATGGAGAAAAAGATAAGATAAATGCAATGAAATGGTATAAAACAGGATGCGATCAAACAGATACACAATCTTGTTTTCGTCTTGTAGATCTTCAGATTAAGATTATAGCCGCTCTTGATCCCGATGACTACAAAAAAGTTTTCAAAGAGTATGAAGAAGAATGTAAAACAGGAGATATGCTTCAGTGCTACAAGGTTGGAGCTTTTTACTCAACAGGTAGAGGTGTAAGACAGAATTATTCAAAAGCAAAAAATGTATATGATAGAGCTTGTAGAATGGGTGATAATGCTAGTTGTATAGAGTTTATGATGTTACAAGACTCTGGTTTTTAAAGGAAATAAAATGAAAAAAATTATAATTACGTTATTTATCTTGCTTGTAACATTAGAAGCTGGATATATAAAAGAAAGTGTTGATGCGCATAAAAAAGGTGAGCATAAAAAAGTTGCAAACATATATGAAAAAGCATGTAACGAAGGAAAAGCGTCTGCTTGTTATAATCTAGGTATTTTATATATGGGATCTAAGGGCATAAAAAAAGATGTTAAAAGTGCAATGAAATATTATAAAAAAGCCTGTGATGATAAATTTACTTCTGCTTGTTATAACTTAGGCGTTATATATGCTACAGGAAAAGATGTTCCAAAAAATATTAATCGTGCTATATCTTTGTATCAAAAAGCTTGTAAAGATAACGATGGAGCAGCTTGTAATAATT
>JBLIEY010000087.1:0-12122 GCA_047633475.1 Sulfurimonas sp. | reverse complement strand
TCCCTGTTCTTAACTCATATTGGTTAAGTATTCACGTTGCTGTAATCACTGCTAGTTATGGTTTTCTTGGGCTTGGTGCTCTTCTTGGATTTATTAGTATTTTACTATTTATAATAAAAACTAAGAAAAACACTAAACACATAGACCTCTCTATAAAAGAGTTAAATTCTATAAATGAAATGAGTTTAATGGTTGGTTTAGTACTACTAACGATTGGAAACTTTCTAGGTGGTATTTGGGCAAATGAGTCTTGGGGTAGATACTGGGGTTGGGATCCAAAAGAGACTTGGGCTCTTGTGACTATCTTAGTTTATGCAATTGTTGTTCATATTAGATTTATTAAGTCTATTTATAGTGAGTTTAACTTTGCAGTTATTTCATTGTTAGCGTATACCTCAGTTCTGATGACTTACTTTGGAGTGAATTATTACCTTTCAGGACTTCATTCATATGGAAAAGGTGATCCTGTTCCTATTCCTGACTTTGTTCCTGTGACATATGCAATAATATTCATTCTAATTGTACTTGCATTTAGAAATAGAAAGCTTGCATAAGCATTGCCATATAGAGTTTAATTCAATGTATATATATCAGGAAAAAATTATGATAAGAGTTTTAAATGAGTCAAATACAAAAATAACAGAAACTAAAAGTGAATCTTTAGAAGAACAGACCGATGTATTAATGACAAAAATTTTGAATACTTATAATAAACATAAAGAATTGACAGCAGTCACTAATGAACAAAGGATCATTTTTTTTGCAACAGAAAGTAAATGATATTCATATTGATCCACCTGTACAAGACTACATAAAAAATATTTTTCTCGCTTCGAGGGACCCAAAATCTTATGGTCTTAAAGTGTTAGCTCCTTATATTGACTTTGGGACAAGCCTTAGTTGTAGTATAGACTTGCAAAAAGTAAGTAGAGCATATGCTATGATAAATGACAGAGATTATGTGACCCCAGTAGATGTTGCTTTTGTATGTAATGAAGTTTTACGTAATCGTATTATTTTAAGTACTCAAGCACAAGATGATGGAATCACTACAGATTATGTTATCAATAAAATACTTGAAGCATTACCTCATCCATAAATATGCAAACAACTTCATATAACCATCAAGGAAAAAGAGTGATTTTAAACCTTCATATAAGACATATTTGTGTTTGATTTATTGATATCTTACATGCAAGTACAATTGTGGGTATCCCCTGAACAACGTAATTATGAATATTATAATCCTATTGCTCCAGAAGATATTAGTATCTTACCTTTTATTATTGTATTTGTATTTGTAATTTTATTTGCTTTGCTTATATGCTCAACATATTGTATAGTTAGATGTGTCCAAGCTAAAAGGTCTACTAGAAATAAAACAATTGCAAAACAAATATTATCAAACTTAGATATGGGTGATGCTAAAACATTTGCATACAAGTTTACAACATGGGCTCCTTATCTTATAAACCATCGCAATCAAACTCTTTATAAAGAATTGGAAGAGAGTATGTTTAAATATAAGTATAAAAAATACACTATTACTTTAAGTGCTGAGGAACAACAGCAAATTAAATCTTTTTATGCAAAAACTTCATTGATAAGCTCGTATAAGGACTTCTGTGCTTGTTTTAAGACTTACGTTGCCTATGATTACAAAGAGAAAGAAGCTAGTTTATAAAGAGTAAAATATTAACATAAACACCTACTTATAAGTTACTACAAAATAGGTCTATATCAAGAATGAACTCACCAATTTAATAAGTCCACAAAAAACTAAGATATCTTAGTTCTCTCTTTTTAGTCCCTAATCAATGGGAAAATAAAAATCTGTTTTTGTACTTCCATGTAGAAGATTATCTACATGATTATGATGAACTTGAAAAGCTGGAGTAAATTTTATCTGATATTCTTTATTATGAAAAAAGGAATAATAAATCTTATAAAAAAATGCATCTAACTCTTTTAGTGTTCCTTCAAAACAAAACTTTGCATACTTACCACCCTTAATAGTTTTAAAATGTAAGTTATCTAAATTTTTATGTTTTTGCTCATCATACAAAGCACAAGCTTCATATCTTAATGAAGAATGCTCTTTTACTATTGTTGGTTCATCATAGCAGATACTAATGTATTGATTTTCATAGTAAATGTTGTTTTCATAATTTTTTTTGAACAGGTCCCAAGCATATTCTTCATATATTTCATAATCACCTCTAGTACGAATAAAAAAAACTTTTTTATCTTCTATGTGTACTATTTCATATGAAGGTGTTTCAATATCAAAACAACTGTAGTTTAAAATACTTTCCCTGAAATCAGTAGGACTTAAATGATAGTACTGCTTAAATGCTCTTGTAAAAGAAGTGTTACTGTTATATCCTACTCTCATACCTACTGAAGAAATTTTTTTATATTGGTACTTCAACATAAAAGCACTTCTTTCTATTCTTAACCTATTTATATATACACAAATATTTTCACCAACATACTCTTTAAAAATTCTTTGAAAATGAAATCTGGAATAACCACATATAGAAGATAGTTCTTCAATACATAAATTGTCATTTAGGTTTGATTCTATATAAGTTAGTACTTTTTCTAATTGTGTATCATATCCCTGATTCATAATAATTGATTTTTTCATAGTGATATTCTCTTTTACAAAATCTTTATATTTATACTTTATCATCTATAACTTAGAATTTTAATAAATTTAATGTGCTTTTTATAAATAAAATTGTTTTTTTCGAAAGTTAGCATTATTTGTATATAGATATAGATAATATAGCACTATTTGTAAAGCATAATTCTTGTTTTTTCTTTAAACTAGCAGAATAATTTTTATGTTTAAGTTATTTCTTTTTCTTCAAGGAAGTCTTTGAAAAATATTGACTTATTCTAAAAATATATTCTATAAAGGATTTAAATTATGAATGAAATTCATTGGGGTCTCTTAGTAGCATCCTATTTATTTTTAGCTGGGGCTGGGGCTGGGGCTCTTTTTGTCAGTGGTTATTATGTAGTAGAAAATAAAATACAAGATGCGAAGTATTTTAGCCTTTCGAAATATAGTGCTCTTTTTGGAGCTGTTTTATTAAGTGTTGGGGTTGGGATGATTGTCCTTGATTTAACAACATTTAGACATGGAGTTGAACATTTAGAATTTGATAAGATTTTTAGATTTGTACAATTATTTATGACCTTTGTTCCTGGCTCAATTATGAGCGTAGGTACTTGGTTATTAGCTGTCGCTATACCAGTTGCTTTCATTTTTGTTCTATCATTTACAAACATCTATAGCTTTAGTAAATATAGAAAGCTTTTAGCATTTGTAAACATGTTTTTTGCAATTTGTATAGCTTCTTATACCGCATTCTTATTAGGAGATATCACTCATAATTTAGTTTGGAACAACAGTGTACTAGTGATTTTATTTTTATTTTCTGGGTTGTCTTCAGGACTTGCAATTGTTTTAATTGCAAAAATCATATTATGGAAAAATGAAAAAATAGACTTAGAAGAAGAAAGTAACTTTTCAAAAGCTGATATTGTAATTTTAGCACTAGAGTTACTATGTATGATTGTTTTTGCATATACAGTATATGCAACTGCTATGGCTAATAATCTCATTTATGTATTATCACTAGAGAATATGGTCGGACAAATTTGGTGGATAGGTGCTTTAGGATTAGGTTTGATATTGCCATTAATATTTAATATGCAAGCAATTATTAATAAAAAGGCACTCACCCATGTAAAAGAGTATGTTTTAATTGCTTCTATTTTAGTTGGTGCTTTTTGTCTACGTTACTCAGTATTACTTGCTGGGCAATGGAATTAGGAGTTTATGATGTTAGATAGAAGAAAAGCCGTAAAATTATTAGTAAGTTCAGCCGCAGTTTTTGCATTTATACCAGCTACACAAGCATTAGAAAAAATAAAAAGTAAAAAAAACAAAAAACATTTAGCAATGGTTATTGACCTTAGCAGATGTAATGGTTGTAAAGCTTGTACAGTTTCTTGTGGTGTTGAAAATGGAAATAAACCAACAGAACATAGAACTGAAGTTGTTCAAATAAGTTCTCAAATAGGAGATAAGCAATTTGTACTAAACTTACCACTACTTTGCAACAATTGTGAATCACCTTCATGTGTAGATGTTTGTCCTACAGGAGCTACATATAAAAGAGAGGAAGATGGTATTGTTGTTGTTGATTCGTCAATTTGTATTGGTTGTAACTATTGCATCCAAGGTTGTCCATTTCCTGGTTCAAGATTTGAAAATACCGAGACAGCTACAGTTGATAAATGCAATTTTTGTGTACAAAGAACTTCTCAAGGTCTTTTACCTGCATGTACTGAAACATGTGTTGGTGAAGCAAGAACTTTTGGTGATTTAAATGACACCAATAGTACAGTCTCAAAACTTTTACGTGAGAATAAAGCAATGGTCATGCAGTACAATAAAGGAACAGCACCAAATGTATTTTATATAGGCTTATCACAAGAAGTTAGTAATCATCCTTTCAGTATTCATACTGATTTAAAATGGCAAAGGTAAAGTTATGGATCGTAGAAAATTTTTAAAAACAGGAACAATTGCAACTACTGCTCTGGCAATTGGAGCAACTAGTGCAAATGCATCTGAAAAAACAACAGATTTAAAAAATATAGCTTCTACAGCTTTAGCTGCTGAATATACTTTTTCAAAATCTGGAGAGTTAATTGAAAACCCTGACTATAGGACTGCTTTTTCAAGATGTTTTGGATGTTTTAATATATGTGGTGTTCGTGCCAAGATAGATAATAAAACAGGAAAAGTAGTAAGAGTATTTGGAAATCCATACTCACCGGCAAACCAAGCAGGTTCACCAATGAATATGAATCTTGCTCCAAAAGAAGCGATGAAAAGTTTATCATCTTTAAATGATCAAGGTTTAGTTAATCGCTCTACTTTATGTGGTAGAGGTAATGCCGTAATAGATGCTATGGATGACCCACACAGAATCACAACTTGTATGAAACGTACAGGTAAACGTGGCGAAAACAAGTGGGAAAATATTTCTTATGAGCAACTACTTAGAGAAGTAGTTCATGGTGGAAATTTATTTGGTGAAGGTAATGTAGAAGGACTTAAAGATATTTATAAACCGGATGTTTTAGCAAACCCTAAATATCCAGATTTTGGTTCAAAAACAAACCAACTATTTTTCTCAGGAAACTCTGAGCAAACTGCTAGATATGGTTTTATGACTAGATTTGCTCACAATGTTTGGGGTACACCAAATGTTGGAAATAAAGATGCATATTGTGGACATCAACAAGTTGCTGGATGTGCTCTAGGATGTTTTGATGGAACTGATGAAGCAGCTTTACCAACAGTAGATTATGATTATTGCGAATTTGCCATAATTATAGGAACAAATCCTGGACTTTCAGGTAATTCATTAAATGCAGCAGGTAGAAGAATTGCCGATGCAAGGACTGAAAGATCAAACTTCAAATATGTAGTAGTTGATCCAATTTTACGTGCTGTTACTGTTGACGCTGCAAGTAACAATAGTGAATGGTTACCTATAAGAAGTGGTGGAGATACTGCTTTGATGTTTGGTATGCTTCAATCTGTTATAAACAATGAACTTTATTATAAAGAATTTTTATCAAAACCAAGTCAAGCTGGTGCTGATAAAATTGGAGAAAAAAACTTTACAAATGCTACTTACCTTGTAGTGGAAGATAAGACTCATCCTTTATATAAGAGATTTTTGACTGCTGAAGCTTGTGGACTAGGTAAAGCTGAAGTAAAAATGGTTATTGATGAAGTTAGTGGAAACCCAGTAACAAGTGAAAGTCCAAAAAGTGCAAAATTATTTTTTGATGGTAAAGTAAAATTAAAAGATGGCTCATTCGTTAATGTTAAATCTGCTTTCTCACTGCTTAAAGAAAGAGTAAATGAACATTCTTTAGCAGAATATTCTGATTATTGTAAAATCTCTGTTTCTAAAATTGAAGAGTTGGCAAAAGAATTTACTTCTCATGGAAAAAGAGTTGCTATTGAAACCAACACAGGCTGTAGTGCAACAGACGGTAGTCAATTTGCCTTTGCTGCAATGATGTTAGGAACAATGGTTGCCGCTCATAATGCAAAAGGTGGAATGTTTCATATGAATGGTGTAGGCTTTTCTATGTGGTATGACATTCAAGCTGAACCGCTTTATAATCTAATGGATTTTGAACATGCCCAAGAAAAAGGTTTTTTAGCAGAGCGTTCAGGAAGTTATGAAGATAGTCATGAGTACAAAACAAAAGTTGAAAAAGGATTAAATCCATATCCTTCTGAACATGCTTGGACTTCTACAATTACTCAACATAATTCAGGTGAGCAACTAATTGCCCACGCAAATGCAAATCCATTCCAGTTTAAGGTCTGGATTAACTGGTCTACAAACCCACTATATAACTGTTCTGGACTAAAAGACCAAGTTATAGACTCGATATTAGACCCAAAACAATTAGGTTTAATTATTGCAATTGACCCATATATTAATGAAACAAACATTAATGCTGATTACTTTATACCAGATGGAGTTCAGTATGAACAATGGGAAAATGCAAGAATGTGGGGAAGTGAATATATAGGTGATGTTGCTTGTGCTCCTATTACTGAACCACAAATGGTTAAAACTGCCCAAGGTAATCACGTTTGTATGGAACAATTTGTAATTGATATCAGTAAAGAACTAGGATTAAAAGGGCTTGGAGAAAATGCTTTTAAAGATGTAAAAGGCAAATCATATTCAATACATACAGCTGAAGATTATTATGTTCCTCTTTTTGCAAATGTTGCACATAGTGGGGAAGTTTTACCTTCTCCAACAAAAGAAGATATAAAGTTTACAAGTGTTGATCGAGTTATTCCTCTTTTAGAAAAAAGATTAAAACCCAATGAAGTTGGACCAACTGCGTTTATGCTTACTCGTGGTGGGCGTTATGAAAACTTTGGTGAGAGATACGAAGGTGAATTTTTAACTGAAGCAATCCGTATGGATACTCAGTTTCAAGTCTACAATGAAGGTCTGACTTTAAAAAGAGACTCTTTTTCAGGTGAAAGATATGATGGACAACCTCTTTTTGATGTTGATAGATTTTGGGATGGTTCTAAGGTAGCTGATAAATGGGGTGAAGATAAATATCCATTTAAGTTTTCTACATTTAAAACACAATTAAGAAGTCCTTATTCTGTTGTTTTACCAAGAGTTGTTGCTTTGAGCCCTACAAACTATATACAAATGAATGAAGAGGATGCTGCATATGTTGGTTTAAAAGACGGTGATAAAGCTAGAGTTATTTCACCTAAGGGAAAATCTATTGAAGGTATTGTTCAAGCGGACAAAACTGTAGCAAAAGGAAGTATTGTTGTTCCTACTGGTTATGGGCATAGTGCGTTTGGATCACAAGATACAGTAATCGATGGTAAAACAAGAACCGCTATTAAAGAGCGTGGAACAGGAATGGAAGTTAACGCTTTTAATGTTGTTGATCCTACAAGACCAGGTGCAAGTTTATATAGAGATATATTATTTGGTTGTACTGCAAGACACGGTGTTCCAGTAGGAATCGAAAAAGTTTAATTAAAAGGCAGTCTAACTGCCTTCAAAAAACACAATAAAAAAGGGTAATAATATGAAAAATACAATAATAACTAGTTCAGTAATAGCTTGTGCACTTTTATCAACTTCTGCTTTTGCTAAAGATGATAATGCAGTGGATTCTTTTTTAAGCAATATAAAACAATCAGGTCAAATTAGAGTGGCTTATGTAAACTATAATTATGATGGTGATGAAGAATATTCGAGCGCAATAGGTGGTAATTTACGTCTTGAAACATCAGTTTTTGATAATATGATTGATATTGCTATTTCTCCATACTTTGGAACTAATATTGGTTCATTAAGTGGTTCAGCAGATGATGGAGATTATCATACTTCTTTAACTGGAAATGATGAAAGTTATATGACAGTTGGTGAAGCATATATTGGATTTAAACAAGATTCTGTTTCTGTTAAACTAGGACGTCAAATCATAGATACACCTCTTTTAGGTGATGATGATATGCGTTTAACTCCTCAAACATTTCAAGGTGTTATGGCAAATTTTGAAAAAGATACTTTTGGAATTCATGCTGGTTATTTTAATGCATGGCAAGGTTATGATGCAGGATTGAATTTAAATGATTCTGTTTATAATTATGAATTTAAAGAATTGTCTACTGATTCTGATGGAGCGTTAGTTCTTGGAGCAAAATATACTACAAGCATTAAAGACTTAGAATTAAACACTCAAGCCTGGTATTATGATATAGATAAATTAGCTGGTGTCGCTTATGCTGATATAACTCTTGCTGGAGCAATTGGTGAAAACATAGGATATGACCTTGGTTTTCAAATCAGTGAACAATCAGAAAAAGATGAGTCTGGTTATGAAGCTTCTCTATTTGGTTTAATGGCTGGTATTGGATATGGAGATTTATACTTATATACTGCTTATGCTAAAAGTTCTTTGGAAACAGGGAAATCGTTATTTAATGGTCTTGGCGGTACTTTTTTCTATACTGCAGGTAACGAATGGTCAATGGGATATTTAGACGCTGGTGAAGATGAAACAAGTGCACAAGTTGGTTTAGATTACACCATCATTGAAGGTCTCAATTTATCTGCTTATTATACTGATTTTCAAACAGATAGCAGTCATGTGATAGCAACTGATATATTTCTTACTGTAGCTGCATCTAAAAGATGGGATACTGAGCTTGTATATACTATGATTGATGAAGAAAAAGGGACTACAGTTGGTAGTGATTACACAAACATTCTTTTTAGAGCTAACTACAACTTTTAATCTATTCAAAGTGTGACTACCTATAAGTAGTCATGCTCTTCTAAATAATTTTAACAAAAAAATTATTTAGAGTTCTTTTCACTATTTCAAGAATAATCGAGCAGAAAATTGCTTAGGTAAACCAAATAGAATAAGGTTGGCTATGATCTTAGTATTTATATTGATTTTCTTTGTCTAAGATGAATAATTTAACAGCTACTTTTGCATTGATATTTGCAATGTTAATTTGGGCTAGTTCTTTTGTAGCACTAAAAGCAGTGATGCAAGAGCTAAATGAGTTCACAGTTATATTTTTTAGAATGCTTATTGCAAGTGCATGCTTTTTGTATTTTATAAAAAGTTTTTTAAAGTATGAATTTACTAAAAAAGATTTAAAACTTATTGTGCTTCTTGCATTTTTTGAGCCAAGTTTATACTTTATATTTGAAATTAAAGCTCTTGGATATACATCGGCATCTCAAGCTGGACTTATGACATCTTTTATGCCAATTCTTACAGCGATGCTTGCTGGATTTTTTTTAAAAGAAATCATTACAAAACAGTTGCTTGTGGGGGCAATATTTACCATTGCTGGTGCTGTATGGTTAAGTCTTCAATCAGATGCAAGTGAATTCTCTCCCAATCCATTATTGGGTAATTTTTTAGAATTTATGGCGATGCTTTGTGGTGCTGGGTACACTATTGTGGCTCGTTATTTAAGTAATAAATTTTCTGCCTTGTTTATTACAGCATTACAGTCATTTATAGGAGCAATATTTTTCTTTCCATTTTTCGTATATGAGTATATTACGATGCCTTTTCATGTTAGTAATGAAGCAATAGGATGGTTACTCTATCTTGGAGTTGTTGTTACGCTTGGAGGATATGGACTTTATAATTATGCACTAACAAAAATACAAGCATCTAAAGCAGCCATGTTTATAAATTTGATTCCAATATTTACACTAATATTAGCTTATTTTATTTTAAACGAAGTCCTAAGCACTATGGAACTTATTGCATCTGCAATTATTATATTTGGTGTATTTATCTCACAAATTAAGAAAAAATCATTTATAATAAAATATAAGAAACAAAAATGTTAAATCTAAAAACTTATTTTTTAGTAACTTTATGTGTACTGTTTTGGTCTGGAAATTTTATAATTGGCAGATTTATAAAAGATGATGTAACGCCTTTAGAATTGTCATTTTTTAGATGGTTTTTTGTTTTTTTAATGATGTCTCCAATTTTAATAATAAGACATAAAAACATATTTAAATCTTTAAAACAAAATTTTAAAATTTTAACTATATTGTCTGTACTTGGGATTACATCATTTAATACTATATTGTATTTTGGTTTGAGTGCTACAACTTCTACAAATGCCTTAATTATAAACTCAACTATACCAATCTTAGTACTTCTTATGTCATACTTTATCTTAAAACAGAAAATGGGTTTATATCAAACCATAGGTATTCTCTTGTCAACTTTTGGTGTAATCTTTTTAATATTAAAAGCTGATCTTTCAAATATCTTTAGTTTAGATTTTAATCATGGTGATATTCTTATAGTTGTATCTTCAATAGTTTGGGCTTTATACTCAGTGTTAGTGAAATTTAAACCAAAAGATCTAAATGATGTTGAATTTTTTGTCACAATTTCTGCTCTAGGTTTTGTGTTTTTAGTGCCAGTATATTTATATCAAGGGTATTCAATTCAACATGAATTGGAAATTTTAAAAGATAACTATTTGTTTTTTTTGTATATATCTATTTTTGCATCTATTACATCTTTTTATTTTTGGCATTATGGGATAGAAAAGATTGGAGCTTCTAAAACATCACAATTTGCTCATTTGATGCCAATCTTTGGTATTACTTTAGCTTCAATTTTTTTAAAAGAAACCTTAGAATTTTATCATTTAATGGGTGCTATATTCATTGCTTTTGGAATATATTTGTCTTTATTTTATAAAAAACAAATATAACTAGTATCTTTTTTTTAGTTTATTAATGTCGAGTTTAGTAAAAAAATAAACCGCAATAAAAAAAGTAAAAACCTCACTAAATGGCAAGGCTATATAAACTCCAACTATCCCAAAATTATAAGATAGGATACTTACAAAAAAGATAGGCAAGATTAGACTTCTCATAATTGATATAGACGCAGATGCAAAAGCTTGCTGGATAGAAGTTAGATATGAGGTTATAAGTATATTTAAACCTATAAATAAAAATGCTACCCAAGTGTATTTTAAAAACTCTATCGTTATAACTTCTGTTTGTGTGCTATTTATATCTAAAAATATATGTACAAGTGTTTGAGGATTAGTCAGTACGATTAGCACTATAATAGATGCAAGTCCCAAAATAGTTATGACACCTAATTTTAAAAAAGTTTTTATTCTTGTGAACTCTTTTGCTCCATAGTGTTTTGCTACAATTGGTTGTAGTCCATCACTTATAGCAAAACTTATCATGATGTTTAGCATTATAAAATAAGTGATAATTGTATAAGCAGCTACTCCGTCTGTACCAATATACTTTATCATCATAAAGTTGAAAATCATGACAGTTATTCCCGCAGAAGATTCATTGATAAACTCGGATACACCATTTTTTAATGCACTAAAAACTATTTTGAAACTTCCTCTTGGTCTTACAAACTTGAGTGTTGCTTTTTTTGTAAAGAAGTGTGGCACTAAGATAAATAGCAAAATAGAATAAGAGATACCAGTAGCCAAAGCAGCACCCTCAAGTCCATAATCGAATTTTACTATTAATATATAATCTAGCACTATATTTACACCTGCACTTGAGATAAGTGCTAAAAAGGAGAGGTTGGGATTTTCATCTGCTCTTACATTATAATCTAGAACCATACCTACCATCATAAAAGGTAAAAATACTGTGATTATTGATAAATATATGTAAGCCTGAACTCGTAAGTTATCCTCAATATTCAATAAATGAAAAATATTGTCTATATTGACATATACTATAGAACAAGAGAGTAGGCTAAAGGCAATGACGCTTATTATTACTTTAGAAAAAACATTTAAAGCATCTTCTTTTTTATTTTTTCCTAGGAGTCTAGAAACCATTACGCTACTACCAATAGCAAACATAAGCCCTACACCAAAAAGGATAGAAAATATTGGATATGCAATATTAATCGAAGCTAATCCTATTGGTCCTACATAGTTTCCTACAAAGTATCCATCTATTATACTA
>JBLIEY010000086.1:0-12237 GCA_047633475.1 Sulfurimonas sp. | reverse complement strand
ACTTTCTCTGTTACTGCTCTATCATACTTATAACAAAAAGGACATGTAAAGCTAAATACTTTAACTACTGTTCCTTTTTCTACTCCTACTAGTGGTGCATCTAGTGTTTTATAGTTAACACCCTCTTTGAAGTCTGCTCCGAATAGTGTTGCTGCACTTATTAGTAGTGCTACTATTAGTTTCTTGTTTATCATTTCTACTTTCCTTTTTTCATCTAAACTTAAAGATGAGTTCTTTTGTTTAACAGTTTAATTATATGTTATTTAGGAGAGATAAATTTTAATGTAGATGAAAATATATGGAAGAATTTAAAAGAATTTAAAATTTACTTTTGCAGATTTCACGTAATCCTTCTTCATTTTTAATGAAAATTTTTGATTTTTTACTTTCTATTAGTCCTGCGTCACGGAAGTCTTTAAGTGTTTTAGAAAGAGTGGGTTGTTGAATATTGAGAATACATGATATTTCTCCTAGTTTTAAGTCTCTTACTAATTTAGGTTGATGAATAATAAAAAAAGCTACTTTTTCTGTGGAATTAAAAAACTTCTCATTCATAACAAAATGACGGTAATTGGACATTTTTGCAGTCATTCCTTTGACTATTTTATATAATACGTCTGTGCGATTCAAAAAAAATGATTCAAACTTTTTAAAGTTAATTTTACAAACCTTTCCATCACGTAGCATTTCTGTAGTAAAGGCAACAGGTTTTGGAGTATCTTGAAGAAGAAAGCCTTCAGCTATAAAACAAGGGGCTTGAAATATATGCCAAACTATTTTTTTATAATCATTATCGACTTGATAAGCTATAGCTGTACCTTCACTTAAAAAATAAATACTATCAAGCACTTCATCAGTGTAGAATAATATTTCACCCTTAGTATGTTTTTTTTCATGAGTGAAATCTTGTAGAGTTGCTAAATCATTATCATCTAAACTAAAAAAATCTTGTAAATTTTTCATTGTTTATCCTTTTGATAATTATACTATAAAGAGAGTCATAGTATTAAAACAAATAAATTGCTTTAAGTTCTAAGCGATTATAGTTAGGAGAAAAATCATCTGCATCTAAACTAATGATTTAATTTTTAAAGTATATTTATTTGAAATTAAAGTCCATCCTATAACAATTAATAATATTGTTATAGGATAGAATGAATAGCGGATTAGAATTTATACGCTAAATTTATTTTTAAGACTTCACTAGTTGTCCCATAGGTAGTATTAAATTTATCATCTGTATATGTAACTATACATCCAATGAAAGTCGCAGAAGCTCCTTTTAAAGCACCACCAAAGTTATGTCTTACCACGCCTTGATACGCAGTAGCACCATCTAACCATGCACCAGAATTGGTCATTCCTGTTTCACTTTGGTTGTAGTAAACTATTTTACCCACAAAGACTGTACTTATTGGCTTAACCATCGCCTTTGCTTCTACAGCATAACCCTTCATTCCTGCATATAATGTTTTAGTTCCAGGTGTACCAGTATAGAAAACATCTTCTACACCTTCACCAAGAGTACCTGCCCAGTTTCTTTTTTCATCGATACCAGTATAAGCAACTGATACTTTTGCAATACCTATTTTAGAAGCAATTTTTGCTCCCATAATTGAACTTGATTTATTATCACACTTTGCTTGGCCATGTACACCTGCAGATGCTACTTCATTATAATCTATAGCTCCATAGCCAGCTTCTACTGTTACAGGATAACTAATAGGAAGTTTATACTTAGCACGTACATAATATTGATTGTATGAACCAGTTGTTCCCGATGGTACATCACCATTATAGTTACCATCATTATCTACCATAAGGTATTGCCCATCAAATGTTACATCTTTAATACTTTTATTTTTAAGATATAAAGAGTAAACTCCATCAAATCTTACATCACCAGCTACAGCGTCATCAATCCATGATGTATCACCTGAGTTCTTTTTGCTCCATGCATTGACATACATTACTTTTGCTACTGTATCAGGAATAACATTATTTAGTGTTAATGCTGCTCCATCAAAACTATCTCTTACTCCCCAAATACGAAAATCATTCGATAGAAGTGGTGAGATGATTTGTTGTCGACCAACTACTACATTCGATTTTTGGAAATTATATTTTAAATAAGCTCTATGCATATTTACTGTTTCAACACTAACACGCTGATCATCATGAGAGGTGTTCCCGGATGTATCAGTAGCATCATCTCCATGTAGGTCTAGGTCGGTTGCATATTGAAAACCAGTACCTATTTGAAAACCATGAAAAGCTTTTGTAAGGTAATTCATTTCATAAACGAAACCACCTGCATTTGAATCGTTATCAGCATTCTGCATATGTCGAGCATCAGGGCCTAAATCATTACCACTAAGGAAAACAATTCTAGCCTCTTGGGTAATTTTTCCACCTGATAAAGCGTCTTGAAGCTCACTCGCTCCATAAGATGCTGTTGTTGTCGCTATAAGACCAATTGTTATAAGCGATAGTTTAAGTAAATTCATTTTATTTCCCTTTTTTATATTAAATTTATTTGTCGCAAAATAGTAGGGTGTTATAAATAAATATAACACCCTATATATAATTTACTTACTGATTAAACGCTTTGTTTACAGAGAATGGGAATGCTTGGTATCCACCAGGTCCTGTTCCAAAGAATTTCATTTGAACTGAAGGTACTTTAGAACCCCATTTAAATTCATCTATTTCTGGATCAGGCATTCCAACAGGTCTATTTGTTTGTAGGTCAAATTGCATACCAGCAGTTGCAGTATATACCATAACTGAGTCTTTATCTTTTTCATATCTAGTAAGTGATGTAACAGGAGAGAACCATTTAATACCACGGTCTTTACCATATTCCCATACTTGTTGAACTGTCATCTTATTTTGGTCAACTTTATAAACAACTGCACGAGAATATTTATCTCCTGCCATTGCAGGCTGTTCGTTACCACGAGCATCACCATTGTCAAATGCAGTGATATACATAACATCTTTGTCTGTTTTACTGTCAATTATATAAGCTGAATGTTGAGTCCATGCCCAGTCAAAACCATCTTTACTTTGATCTGTATAACCTGGACACATAGTCATGTCATCAGTACATACAATTTTATTGCCTTTAGCATCAACTGGAGTAAGAAGTTTATCTCTAAAATCTCCTTTCCAACCTTTGTGAGCACCTAAAATCCATTTAACTTTTTTATCACGGCCAACTTTAATAATTGCAGATTGGTGACGAACACTAATAACGATACTATCATCAACTTTGTCATAATCAACAGAGTTTACATGTGCCCAGTTACGACCAGCACCAGAACCTACGATATCACCAAAGTGATCAGAAGCATCAATTTTTGCTAAGTCTTTAGCAGAAAGTGTGTGACCTGCTTGTGAAGCATCTATATTTAAACATACAGCACCTTGATCCAATGCTTTAAGAACTACAGAACGGTAAGGGTCAAGAATATTAAAAAGATTCCATTCGTCTTTTACATTACCATCTTTATCTACTTCAGCAATAACGTCACGAACAGTTCTTACATTTTTTCCATCTAAACGCTTGTGGTTAGATGAAGCAACACGCATAAGGTAATTACCATTATCTAGTGCATCTAAAGAGTGAGAAAAGTCATTGTAAGCACGAGGAAGTCTACGTTGGAACATTTTTTCGCCCATTATGTTAAACTTAACATACATTTGACCATAACCCCAACTCATAGCACCATCATTGTTTTGTTGGAAGCCCATCATTACACCATTGTTATAGATGCTATCTCTGTCTAAAAGTTTTTCATGATCTAGGTACCAACGAATTTCACCATGTGTATCAACGATAAACGCATTAGAATCTAGTGTCCACTCTAAAGCTCCACCTGATGGATTATTCCATGTTACTTTTGCAGAGTGTGCTGTTTTACCTTGAACATTGTTCACAAAGTAAAGTCTATCTTTAAACTCTGGGTCTACTTTTGTAATCTTTACATGAGTAAAAGGAAGTAAGTTTGGCCCTTTACGTCCAGTTGAATCTTGTTCCATTGGTGGAGCATAGAAACTATATGTTGCTGTTTTTTTCTCTCTTTTTACTTCTTTCTTAGAACCAGTAACTTTAGTAAATGTTACTTCAACTGTATTACGATAATCAGCGTAAAGACCAAATACAGGTATACCACCGTGTTGCATAACTTTCGCGTCAGCTACATCATACTCAATAACCTGACCACCTTTTTTAGGAACAATCTTTACATGTACATCTTTAAGCTCATACCCATTATTAGTAATAATTGCTGTTAAAGGTGCATATCCGTATGGATTCATCATAATATGACCAAGACCAGCTTTAGGGTTGTTCTTGATATAATCTACTTTAGGACCACTTGGACCACCTACAGCCATTACAGCTGATGGAGTTAGTGCCATTATTAATCCTGCTACTAGAGCAGAACAAATCACTTTTCTTGATTTCATATATATATCCTTTTTTAATCTTTTATTAGAAGATTTTTTTGTTTTGAAAGTTTAATTCTAGTAGAAAAATCAAATCAACTTTTTAACCTTGCTTAAAAAATCAAATACCTTACTTTCCATAAATTTTTGTTATACTTCCGATTATGGAGACATAACAAACTAAAATGAATAACAATAAAATAAATAATAATAAAGTAAATAATTTTGCATTATTGCTAGTTTCTCCACTATCTGTAATGTCCTCTACAATCCTTACCGCAGTAATTCCTTACATTGCTATACATTTTCAAGATGTGGCTTATGCTAAACTGCTAAGTCAACTTATTCTTTCAATACCTTATCTGTCTATTGCTCTGTTTGCTCCTTTTGTCTACCACATAGTTAATTTTTTTGGAAAAAAGAAAACTTTTATCTACGCGTTAATCTACGTTGCATTACTTGGAGCCTTGACAGGGCTTTTAGACAATCTATATCTAATTGTAGTTGCAAGATTTTTCTTTGGATTTGGAATTGCAACTATTTCTAGTATTTTCCTTTCCTTGGTTGGCGATTACTTTGAAATGCATAGTCGCAATATTTTCTTGGGATATCAAAGCTCTTTTGCTTTTTTAATGGGGGCAGTTTTTACAATGTTAGGTGCTTGGGTTGGAGAGTACTCTTGGCAATACAGTTTTTACCTTTTTCTAGTTATCTTATTAGTTGCATTTACTAGTGTGCTATTTCTAAAATTTCCAAAATCACAGACAAAAAGAAGAAGGCCTTTTCAATTTAAATTATTTAAGAATAATTTTTCTATATTTTTCTTTGCGTTTTTGTTAAAATTAATCTTTTTTATTTTTCCCACACAAATCCCTTTTTTATTGTTAGACAAAGGATTAGAAAACTATATAGGGGTAGTTCTGAGCTTGTTGCTTGTTTTTGCTGTTATTAGCTCATTTATGTATGGTTATATCAGTAAAAAAATATCACTCAATTCATTGCTTGTCACTGTTTTACTCTTAAAAGCAATTTCTTACTTTAGTATAGCCGTAGCCACATCTATTGTGCCTATATTAATGGCTACAGTATTGTCTGGAACTGCTACTGGTTTATTGCATATTATTTTTGTAAAATACTTATTGGATAAAATTCCTCAACAAGACAGGCTTTCTGGAACTAGCATATTGATTTCTACTATGCATTTTGGTTTTTTTCTTTCACCAATTGCACTTTATCCGTTGATATCTACTTTTAACGTAGCCTTTAGTTTTTTAGTAGCAAGTGTTATATTGGTAGCATCTTCACTTTATATTTATATAAAAAAACTCAGTTGAAAAGTGTGTTGCTTTTATACGATATATATTTTAACTTATATAATTAAATGATTATATCAAGATATATTGATATACTACAATAATTCTGTTATACTTTCTTGAGAAAATCAAAATAGGAATAAATATGATATTGGCAATGGCTGTTTTTTTAGTAACATTAGTTTTTGTAATATGGCAACCCTTAGGTCTTAAGATAGGAACAACTGCTGTAATAGGTGCTATCCTAGCATTGCTAGTTGGTGTTGTAAGTGTAGAAGATGTATATAGTGTTATAGATATAGTTTGGGATGCTACTCTTGCTTTTATAGGCATCATAATTTTATCTATGCTACTCGACGAAATAGGTTTTTTTGAATGGGCAGCCATAAAAATGGCAAAATTAAGCGGTGGAAATGGACATAAGATGTTTGTTTATATTTTACTCTTAGGTGCTTTGGTATCTGCTTTTTTTGCAAATGATGGAGCTGCACTTATTTTAACTCCAATATTATTAGCTAAGATGAAATATCTTAAGATGAAACCTTTAGCGATTTTTGCTTTTTTAATGGCTGGCGGGTTTATAGGAGATAGTGCTTCAAACCCTCTTATAATTTCAAATCTTACAAATATAGTGACGGCTGGTTATTTTGACATAGGGTTTGTTGAATATGCAAAAAATATGTTTTTACCAAACTTGTTAGCTATCTTTGCATCTATAGCTGTTCTTTGGATTTACTTCCGCAAAGATATTCCTTTTACAATAGATGTATCAAACCTTCCAGAAGCATCTAGTGTCATTAAAAATAAGAAAATGTTTAAGTTTTCATGGTTCTTTTTAACTTTGTTGATGTTAGGTTATTTTATAGGCGATATTTATAATTTACCAGTTAGTGTATTTGCTCTTGGTGGAGCTCTCGTATTTTTAGCAATTGCAAGCTATCATAAAGCAATCAAACCTATGAAGATAATAAAAGAAGCTCCTTGGCAAGTTGTTTGGTTTAGTATAGGTCTTTATGTTGTCGTGTATGGTTTAAAAAATGCAGGATTAACCGACGAGATAGCATCTTGGATAGTTGAGTTAAATACACATGGAACTACCATTGCGATTATTGGTATAGGTTTTTTATCTGCAGTAGTAAGTTCTATTATGAATAATATGCCAACTATTATGATTATGGATATCGCAATAGAGCAAGTTGGTTATGTTGGAAATGAAGCCTTAGTCTATGCGAATATTTTAGGTTCAAACTTAGGACCAAAAATGACACCAATCGGTTCTTTAGCTACTCTTCTTTGGTTACATGTGCTAGCTCAAAAAGGTGTAAAAATAACTTGGGCTGAGTACATGAAAGTAGGGCTCGTAATAACTCCACCTGTTTTACTTGTAGCTCTATTGGGATTGGTATAGTTTCATAAATCTTTATAATTAATGCTGTAAAAGCATTAATTTAATATATATACTATATAATTGCGGCTTTATCTACTTAAAAACTTCAAAAGCACTCCTTATCGCTTAACTGGATAAAGCAGTCCCCTCCTAAGGGATAGCTCGTGGTTCGAGTCCACGTGGGGAGACCACTTAAACTAAAATCTTTTAAATCTTCAAAGTGTATAAATATATCTAGAATATGATTTTTAAATAAACTTTTGTTGTCTCAAAATCATATTCATTAGTTGTTGAAGTCATTGAATAAGATTTATAATCAACTCCAACACCAATATCTTTAAATGGTGTATATTCTATACCAGCACCATAACCAAAGCCATAGGCTTCTGTCTTGCCATATGATTGCCCGATTCCACTACCGATTCCATAAACTGCAATGTCTTCGTAGTCATAACCAAGTTTTAACTCGCCACCATAGTTATTAGCGGTTGTATTATTGATACTTGCTTGTCCATAATTCATATCAAATACTCCAATAATTCCACTATCCCATACTCTTGTAGCACCGTATGAAATATCAAAACCATTCCCAGTTTTTGAATTTATAGTAGAGTTGTTAGCTCCTATATTAATGTGTTTAGTGATTGAATTAGCTAATCCTGATAAACTAAATATTGATAGTGTTATCAACGAAAAGGTGATTTTATACAATTAGTTAACCTTTTAAAAATTTATTTTAATTTTATTTTTTCATACATTCAAGTAATAGTCTTGATAACTCTTCTTTTTCATTGGCATTTAATGATGAAAAATAATCTGCTTCTAGTAGAAGTAATTTTTCTAGTGCTATTTGAGTAGTTTGTTTACCTTCTTGAGTAAGTTGTACTAACTTGCTTCGACCATCTTCTATGTTATCTAATCGTTTGATGAGGCCTTTGCTTTGCATCTTCTTTAAAATTTTTGTCATTCCTCCTGAAGAGAATATTATGCGTTGCATCAATGATGTAGGGCTAAGTGTATATTCGTCTCCACCAGAGTATAAAAGGCTAGTCAAGATATCTAGTTCACTCGGACTAATATCATGATGATTTTGTAGAAACTGCATACTAATCGTATTTAGTTCGGTATATACACGATAAAAAGGGCTAGTTATGCGTACTATATCATTGTAAACTTTAGGAGTTTTATCTTTTATAAGTTTTATGTCTTTTTCAAATTCATCTTTTTTCATAATGATATGATAGAGTAATTTTTCTTTTTTTACAAGTTATCTTTCTAGTAAGATAACTTTTAGGTGAAGTATATTATCATTCTGGAAAGATAAATAAAAGGAAGCTTTATGAAATACACATTGTTATCTATTATATGTGCATCTGTTTTATTGGTGGGATGTGGAAGTACAAACCCAGCACCTCAAGCGTCTCTTGAAAAAGCTGGGATGAGTGTCAATCAATTGCTTGAGAAAAAAAACAAAGAAGATAGAAACAAAAAAAATGCTAAAGAGTTTTATAGGCTGTTAATTAGTGAGCATGATTATGATGGTGCCGAGAAATATATGGGAACATATATTCAGCACGATCCTCTTGTTGTTGGAAATGGTATAGCCCCTCTTAAAGAGTTTTTAACTACTGACCCTAGATTTAAAAATAGACCAAAAGGGTTTAAAATTGAATACTCAATGGTAATGGCTGATGGTGATTTTATTTACTTTCAATTACGTAAAGAATTGGCAGGTAAAGCTGATGAAAAGGGTCTTGTTCAACATATCTTTCGATTTAGTGACGATGGAAAGATTGAAGAACATTGGACAACAGTAAATTTTGTCAATACTAAGACGAGTCTTAACCCTCATCCTCTTTATTGAAAAATTAGTATTCTAGAAAAAAATAAAAGGAAATTTATGAAGAAATTAATTACTATAGGATGTGTTATTAGTATGTTAACTTGTAACGCTTTATATGCAGACACAAAAGTTGAGCCAGAGTTGGCTTTAAAAATGTTAAATCAACAATCAAAACACTTTGAGCAACGTATAGTTCAAACTGCTCCAAATGTATACACAGCTGTAGGTTTTCATGGAGCTAATACTTCTATGATAGTTGGTGATGATGGTGTAATTATTGTAGATACTCTAATGGGACCAACTTCTGCTGGTAATGCACTAAAAGCTTTTAGAAAGTATAGTGATAAGCCAGTTAAAGCAATCATCTATACTCATAGTCATGGTGACCATACCGGTGGGGCGAAAGCTTTTATGCAAGGAAGAGAAGATGTAGCTTTATATTCTACAGATAACTTTGGTTATGATTTTGGAGGAAGTCCTTTACTTAAACCTCTTATGATTAAAAGAGGTATTCGTCAGTTTGGTCGTAAACTTCCATCAGCAGAAGCAACAAACAGAGGTATTGCTGCAGCTAAGACTATAGATTTTGATAGAGGTAAAGGATATGTTCCTGCTACAGTTAAGGTTAAAAAAGAGAGCTTAACAGTTGTTATCGCTGGTGTTGAGATACAGATGATTAAAGGTGCAGGGGAAACAGATGACGCTTTGTTTATTTGGCTTCCAAAAGAAAAAGTGATTTTCAGTGGAGATAATTTTTACCAAGCATTTCCAAACTTATACGCTGTAAGAGGCACACCATATAGAGATGTTATGAATTGGTCTAGAAGTGATGAAAAAATGGCAACTTATGAGCCTGAATATTTAATCCCTGGACATACTTCACCAATCATAGGTAAAGCTGCTTCAACACAAGCATTAAAAGATTATGCTCAAGCTATTAAGAGTGTTTATGATCAAACTATTAAAGGAATGAATGAAGGGAAAGGACCAGAACTTATAGCTCAAGAAGTAAAACTTCCCCAAAATTTAAGTAACAAGCCATATCTTACAGAGTTTTATGGTTCTATTCATCATTCTGTTAGAGCTATTTATGTAGGACTTATCGGATGGTTTGATGGTAATCCAACTACACTTACTCCATTGCATCCTAAAGTAAAAGCCCAAAATATGGCCAAATTGGTAGGTGGAGTTAAAGAGTTAGAAGCTAAATTACAAGAAGCTATGAAAAACAAAGAGTATCAATGGGCTTTAGAGTTGGCAGATAATCTTAAGTGGTTAGACGATGCGAATTATGAAGTAGTTGTAAAGGCTAAAATCAAAGCATTAAGAGCTTTAGCAGAGGAAGAATATAATGCACCTAATCGTAACTATTATTTAACTTATGCTCATGAATTAGAAGATGGTGAACTTAACAAACCTTGGTTTTAATCAGTTAATAAGGAATTATATTATGATATCAAAAGAAGTAGATTTAGCTTTAAGTAAAATTGGAAGTTTATCAATAACAACTCTTAATGGAAGCGAGATGCATAGTAGAATCATCAGTATAGTTGGTACAGATGATGATGGAATTTATTTTTTGACTATGAATGTAAAACCTTTTTACCGCCAACTTAAAGCCAATCCACATATATCTTTATGTGGGATATATCCATCAGGCAAAAAAGAGGGTATAAATAAAGATGGACAACCTTATTGGCCACCAGGATTTTTCTTGCGTATTTCTGGTGAAGTACGTGAGATAAGTGATGTTGAAGTAGAAGAAAAAGCAGGAACTAGTAAAATACACGAGTATGCTATGGAAGATGCAAAGCGTTATCCTGCGATGAAACTTTTTTGTTTATATAAAGGTAAAGGTGAAATTTTTGATTATGATTTTGAGTTAGAAAATCGTGATCATAAACTCTTACGCAAAAGGTTTGCTTTTGGTGGTATGAATGTAAATGAAGCTGGAACACATATTGATCCTGACCTTTGCATATCATGTGGTGCTTGTTATGATGTTTGTACTTTCGGTGCTATTGTTGAAGGTGATGAAGCATATGAAGTACTAGGGGAACGTTGTGATGAATGTGGCAGTTGTGTTGAAGTTTGTCCATCAGATGCTATCTCATATTCAAATTTAATGTAGAATTTGTGAATAAATCATAAATTCTACATTTCATCGATTTTTAGGTTTTACTTTATTATAATTGTTTTAGTGCAGAGATAATATCTTCTGGTTCAGCACGTGTTCGAAAGTCGACATCGGCATACTGCCAAACTACAATCCCGTTTTTATCAACAACAAATGTAGCAGGAATAGGTAAAATATTTCCATTTCCATTGTTTATATCTGCTAGGTCTAAGTCTCTATCTCTCTTCATATGTTCTAGTATAAACTCAGGAACATCCCAGGCAACTCCATATTTAGCAGCAACATTTGCATCTTGATCGCTAAGGACTAAAAAGTCTAATGCTTCAATATCTTCTTTGCTTAAAGATTCATCTGGCATCTGAGGGCTAATTGTAACTAACTCTGCACCAAGTGCTTTTATATCAGCAAGCCTAGCTTGTAATGCTTTAAGCTCTAGGCTACAGTAAGGACACCAATCTCCACGATAAAACGAAATAATGACAGGAGTATTTATTAAGAGTTTTGAGAGAGTAATCATTTTTTTATTTGCGTTAGGTAGTGTAAAATCAGGAGCTAACTCTCCTACTTTTATTGCATCTGCACCTTGTTTAAATTTACGAGCAGAATCCATAACATCATCTAGTTCTTGTATATATTCAGGCTTAACTTTTTTTGTTTTTGCTACTTGAGCTTGAGTTTGTTCTTTAAGTGTTTTCATTTTTATCCCTTAGTTAAGTATGTCATTCATTTTATCATTTTTTCTAAAACATTCAAGCACATAACAAACTCCCCATATTCCAAAAGAAGATAAAATTACAAATACAATAACAAGAGGAAAGATAGTAATATCTTCTACAGGAAATAAGTACTTTGTACCTTCATCAATTCTAAAGCACATAGACTTATCTTCTCTTGGAAGCATCCATAACAATATTTTCATATAAGAGATAAACATATCAAACATAAATATTCCTTTAGCTATGAATAAGCTTAACCCCATTTTTCATACCCATCTTAATCCCACCAGAGAGGCTAATAACATGTGTATAACCTTTAGAGTTTAAGTATCTTGATACTCTATTAGCTCTATTACCTGTACGACAAAGAATAGCAAAAGTGTCTTTTT
>JBLIEY010000085.1:0-12311 GCA_047633475.1 Sulfurimonas sp. | reverse complement strand
TCTCGCCTTTTTTATCTGAGATACATCTTTGATTGAACCCATAAATAGAGTTCCGCTATTATCTTCAATAGAAGTTATCGTTAGAGTGATAGGAATATATTTATTGTTTTTGCATACTGCATATAAATTTCGTTCTATATCAAAATATCTAGCCATTCCATTGTCTTTATAAGATCCTACATAATCATCATGATTTGTTTTATGAGGCTCTGGAACTATTATCTTTATATTTTTACCAAGAAGTTCATCTCTTTCATAACCAAAAAGCTGAATTGCTGAATTGTTTAAATCTTGAATAATTGCTTTTTTGTTTATAACTAAGATAGCTTCTGAAGTGGAGTTAAAAACTAAAGTCATCTTGTCTTTAGTTGCTTTTAGTAAGTTTTTTTCGTTACGTAATGTACGTATAAAAGAGTAAAAAAGTAAAGCTATAGGAATTGCAGTGAACAAAAATATTAGAATAATATAAATGACAATATTAATACTATAGTTATATAAAGTCTCTGATATAGGTATTTTTGGCTCATAAATTGCAAGTATTTTTTCTTTGTTAAAAAAAACTATATTTTCAACATATAAATTTTCTTCTTTATGGTAATGATCTTCGTAATCAGCAATTTTATGTTCTTTATTTTGTCCTTTATGAAAATATTCATCGGCTTTGCTACTTGGGATTTGGTGAAATGACCATTTCCACTTATCATCTGGATGATATATAAAATATCCATTTTCATCAACTAAATAAAAGTTATCACTTGTAAGTGAAGATAAACTATCTATCCACTCTTTCATACTATAGTTAATGATAACAAGACCTAACTTCTTCCCATCTTTAAAGATTGGTGTTCCTATGCGAAGTGTTGGTCGCCAAGGCACTTCAATTTTGCCATTTTCAACATTAAGGTCAAGATTTGAAAAACCAACATTTCCTTTTTTGAGTTTTAAAAATTTTTTAAAATAATAACGTTGGGCTTTATTTTGTAGATTTTCCTCTTTTACATAAAAAACTTTTTTATTAG
Organism: Sulfurimonas sp.; assembly: GCA_047633475.1. Lineage (GTDB taxonomy): Bacteria > Campylobacterota > Campylobacteria > Campylobacterales > Sulfurimonadaceae > Sulfurimonas. The sequence goes on along the minus strand of JBLIEY010000085.1, from coordinate 11,292 downwards.
CCGAACGTTCAACTCTTAATAATTCATCCCCATTAATGTCAAAAATACGTAGTTGAAAAATATTACGGTCAGATAATGTAAGATAATAAAGAAAACGCTTTGTTTCTTCATATGAAGAAATGTCTCTATTTTGAAGGTAATTTAGAACTTTTTCATGCTTTGGAATCATTAGTAAAAAAGGAGCTTTGTTTTTTTTAAAAGATAAAACTTCTTTTTTTATTGACTGGTGTGAATTTACAATCTTATTAGTTTCATTTTCATACAGGCTAGACGCAAGATTTGAAATTAAAAGTAAAGATATCAAAACAGATGCAATAAGCCCTGCTAAAAATAGTAAATAGTACTTTCTCATATTTTACACATTTAACACAGTTTGTAAAGGAAGTGGTTCAGCTAGTGGTTCAGATAAATAATACCCTTGAACATAATCAACACCAATATTTTTGATACTTTCAAATATATCTTTGTCGCTTACAAACTCCGCAACAGTTTCCATCCCAAGTTCATGAGCAAACATTGCAATGGACTGAACAATAATTCTTGAATTTGCATCTTTAACTACATTTTTAACTAGTGAGCCATCTATTTTTAAAACATCTATAGTTAAGTTTGTTAAGTATGCAAAGTTAGAATAGCCACTTCCAAAGTCATCTATTGCAACATTGATTTGATTTTCTTTTAGTCTTTGTAATACCTGACTAAAGTTTTCAAAGCTTTCAACCCCTTCAGACTCGAGAACCTCTGCTGTAACTCTTCCTTGCATAGAATACTGCTTAACAGTCTCTATAAAAAAAGTAACTGTATTAGTATCAGATAAATCTTCGATTGATAAATTTACATTTACTCCCTCAGGACGGTTTTGAAAAGTTTTACATGCTTGTATAATCATAGTCTTGGTGATTTCATTATACAAACGAGATCGTTTTGCAATCTCTAAGAAGAAAAATGGAGATACAACACTCCCATCTATTTCAATTAATCTTACTAATGCCTCGTATTTTAAAATCTTTTTAGCATTTACATTATAAATAGGTTGAAAATAAGCTTTAATTCTTCCATCTAAAAGAGCTTCTTTTACTTTTTTTGTCCATTGAAAGTTTTTCTGGTATTCATTTTGTCTAGATTCTTCTTTGTTGTATATATGTACAACTTCTTTTGCTTTTTTTGCCAAGTCTAAGGCTTCATGAGCAGACTCTAAGAGATTTTGACTTTCGTCTTCTTTGAATGCAATAGAACATGTAATATCTATATTAACAGTAATATCATCATACTCAAACGGATTTGATTCTAAGTATTTGTTTATCAAACTTATTATTTCTCTAAAAGTATTTGTGCAATCGTTAGCTTTTAAAACTCCGAATTCATCTGATGAAATTCTGTATAAACTTAGATTACCAAAACTTAAACAAAGCTTTTGCATAACTTTTGTAATATATAAAAGAGCTTTATCGCCCACTTGTAAACCATATAATAGGTTTACCTCTTTAAAGTGATTTATATCTAAAATCATTAAAGTTACAGACTTTTGTGCTTTTATTTCTTCTTGAAGTTTTACTCTGTTTGGTAATAATGTTAAGCTATCTGTCATTAGCTGATATTGAAGTTTTTTTTCATTTAGTAGTAAGGTTGTAATGTCTGTTTTTATTGATATAAATTCCATAATATTATCATTTTTATCTAATATGGGAGCGATTGTAGCATCTACATAATAAGCTTTTCCATTTTTAGACTTATTTTTTATAGTTCTTTGCCATACTTGTTTACTAAAAATAGTTTTCCAAAGGCTTACATAAAGTTCTTTTGGTACATCTGGATGTCGTACAATATTATGCATTTGTCCAATAAGCTCTTCACGAGAGTATCCGCTAAGTTCACAAAATTTATCGTTTGTATAGGTGATTCTTCCAGATTTATCAGTAATAGTGACCGGATTACTAACATCAACAATATGCTTATATTGGTTAAGAATATTTGTTTGTTGTTTTAACTCAGAGGATATCTTTAATTTTTCTGTAATTTCTGTAATTTCTTTTATTAGTTTATCAATATCAACAGGTTTTGTAAGAAAATGATAGATTTTTAAATCTATCGCTTTTATAAAATATTCAGCTTCACGATAAGCAGAAAGAATTATAATTGGAACATTTCCATAAAGTTTTCTAATGATATCAGCCATTTCAAGACCATTCATACCTGGCATCTGAATATCTGTGACAATAATATCTGGAGAAAATTCTTTATAAGCTTCTAAGGCTTCAGAAGGTTTTGAGAAAGTTTGAACTTCCTTTACCTCTCGTTTTAAAATATTAAAAAGTAAATCACGAAGATCTTCCTCATCTTCTACAATCATAATTTTTATATCTAACAATTTGTCCACCTTTAATCATAATCTATATATTCTTATTCTATCAAAAAGTTCTTGAAAAAAACTTTCGAGTATCATTAAATTAAAATAAGTGTTTGTAGCCTACTTTTAAAATTTACTGAATATATATTCATTAAAACACAGTATAATAAATTTATAACAATATTAGCATGAAATTTTATTAATAAGGGTAGGGATGAACAAAAATATCACACTAGCGCAAGGTAATGGCGGACAAGAGAATAATGAATTGATATCAAAAGTGTTTTATAAGGCTTTTGCCAATGAGATTTTAGAAAAAAGTGAAGATGCAGCAGTCATTCACAATGGTGAACTAGCGTTCTCAACTGATAGTTTTACTGTAAGTCCTCTATTTTTTGCAGGTGCAGATATAGGTAAACTTGCAGTTTGTGGAACTTGTAATGATCTTGCTATGATGGGAGCAAAACCAAAATACTTAACTTGTAGCGTTATCATAGAAGAAGGTTTTCCTGTAAGAGACTTAGAAAAGATTGTACGCAGTATGAAAAAAGAGCTCGAAGTAAATGGTGCTATCGTTGTAAGTGGCGATACGAAAGTAGTTCCAAAAGGTAGCGTTGATAAAATTTTCATAAATACTACTGGTATTGGAGAAATTCAAAAAAAAAGTATCAGTTCTAACAACATTACTAAAGATGATTTAATCCTTGTAAACCGTGATATTGGTTGTCATGGTGCTACTATCTTTGTTGCCCGTGAGGGTGTTGAAATGAGTAGTGCCTTGGAGAGTGATTGCGATTCACTGTACCCTCAAGTTAAAGCCTTAATAGATGCAGACATAAAGATAACAGCTCTTAGAGATGCAACAAGAGGTGGAGTAAGTGCTGTCTTAAATGAATGGTCAAAACAATCAAATATCTGTATAGAAGTAGAAGAAGATAAAATCCCTATAAGTGATGAAGTCAATGGCATATGTGAGATGCTAGGCTTTGAAGCAACTGCTTTAGCGAACGAGGGAACTTTTGTTTTGGCCATTGATAAAGATGATGCACAGAGAGCTGTAGAGATTTTAAAAACATTTCCTAAATGCTCACGTGCGACTATAATAGGTAAAGTTACAGATACACATCTTCAAAAAGTTATACTTAACAGTAGCTGGGGCACAAAAAGATTTTTAGATACTCCTAGTGGTGAACTACTTCCTCGCATCTGCTAAAAATGAAAATACTTTTAATTGTCTCGGCATTTAACTCTCTTACGCAGAGAGTTTTTTGTTTCCTTCAAGATATTGGACACACTGTATCAGTAGAATTTTATATAAATGATAAAGAGATGTTTGAAACGGTACATAGTTTCAAACCAGATATTATTTTTTGTCCATATCTTAAAAAATTTATTCCAAAAGAAATATTTTTAAATACTCCTACTTTTATCTTACATCCTGGTATCCGAGGTGACAAAGGTCATAATGCATTAGACCATGCAATAAATGATGAAAAAAAAGAATGGGGTGTAGTAATTCTCAAAGCAAACGAGGAGTTTGATGGTGGTGAGATATATAGTGAAGTTAAATTTAAAATGAGAGATGCGTCTAAGGTTTCTATATATAGAGAAGAAGTTGCAGATGCAACGCTTAAAGCTATGAAAGAACTCTTTGTAAACTTAGAAGATGAAACTTTCAAGCCAACTCCTCAGCTTGAAACTCCGATGCACAAATATCTAACTCAAGAAGATAGAGCTATAGATTGGCAAAAAGATACTACAAAAGAGATAATTAAAAAGATAAGATTTAGTGATAGCTATCCAGGTGTCTTAGATGAATTTTTTGGTATAAAATGTTATCTTTTTGGAGTTTGGCAAGAAGAGCAGTTAAAAGGTGAACCTAAAGAGATTGTTGCTAAAAGAGATGGAGCTATCTGCGCGGCAACTGTCGATGGAGCAGTTTGGATAAGTCACCTTATGGAATTAGGCAAGTTCAAACTTCAAAGCACTTATGTCTTGAAGGATAAAATCAAAGGAGTTAAAGAAGTTAGACTTCCTTTGATTTTTGATATGACTTATAAAACATTTTATGAGATAGGTTCATATATAGAGGGTGAAGTCGCGTATCTATGTTTTAACTTTCACAATGGGGCTATGACTTCAGAGAAGTGTATAAAACTAAAATATGCGTTTGAGTACATTAAAGAGAATTCTAAAGTAGTTGTACTTATAGGTGCTGAGGAGTTCTTTTCTAATGGAATACACCTAAATGTACTTGAAGACTCTAAGAAGCAGGGAGAAGATGGCTGGAGTAACATCAATGCAATGAATGATGTAGTTAAATCAATTATATTTTCAGATGAGGTTATTACTCTTGCATCTCTACATAAGAATGCTGGTGCAGGCGGAGTCTTTTTAGCACTTGCTTGTGATTATGTCTTGGCTTCTGATTCAACAGTCTTAAATCCTCACTATAAAACTTTAGGTCTAAGTGGAAGTGAATACCATACTTATAGTCTTGCTAAAAGAGTAGGGGAAGTTAAAGCAAAAGAGTTACTTGAAAATTGTCTACCTCTAAGTTCCACAAAAGCCAAAGAGATAAATATGATTGATGAGGTATATCCTAAAGAAAGCTATTTTTATGATTTGAGACAGTATGCTCAATCATTGCTTGATGATGAAGATAAGTATGATGATTATATATATGATAAACAAGATTATCTCAAAGAAAATGAAGAGTATATAAATGAATGTAAAGAAAAAGAACTCAAAGTTATGCATCCAGAGTTTTGGGATGAGGACAGTGAGTTTCATACTCTAAGACATGAATTTGTATATAAAGTATGCCCAATTAAAACACCAGAGAGGTTAAGAAATGCATGAGTATAGTATAGTCCAGTCCTTGTTAGATAGTTGTGATGAAAATGCAAAAGCAAATAATGCTACAAAAGTAATGAAAGTTGTTATAAAGATTGGGGTGATGAGTGGAGTAGAGGCAGATCTTTTAAGAACAGCATTTGATACTTTTAAAGAGAAGACAATATGTGAAGATGCAGAGTTTATTATAAACGTGCAGGAGATTGTAGTAAAGTGTAATGAATGTCAAAAAGAAGCAACATTAACCAAGTTAGAATATACCTGCCCAAGTTGTGATAGTTCAGATTTACAAATTATTGATGGCGAAGATATGTATTTGATGCAATTGGAACTTGAATAAATTATCTATTCATGTCTAAGGGCTTCAATCAAGTTGTTTTTACTTGCTTGGTAATTGCTTAATTTATAGGTTGTATTCGAGTTTTTTTATTGATTATGTTACCTTTAATATAGACTATGCAAGGCAAATAAAGAAATTCATATTCAGGTTAAATAAAACTTAAAGCTTGATTAGGTATAATTCCGGACTTTTATAAAGATTCAAGGAATTGTATATGTACGCAATTATCAAAAATGGTGGTAAGCAATATAAAGTTCAAGAGGGTGACGTTCTATTATTAGATAAAATGTCTCTTGAGCCAAAAGATATCATCGAGATTAAAGAAGTTTTAGCAGTAAACGCTGGTGAGCTTAAAATGGGAGCTCCATTCGTGGATGGTGCTATGGTTACTGCTGAAGTAATTAACGAAGGTCGTGACAGAAAAGTTGTGATATTCAAAAAACGTCGTCGTAAAGACAGTAAAGTTAAAAGAGGTTTCAGAAGAGACTTCACTCGTGTTCGTATCACGAAAATAGCTGCTTAATAGCATAAACTAAGGAGATTTCAGATGGCACATAAGAAAGGTCAAGGTAGTACGCAAAATAATCGCGACTCAGCTGGTAGAAGACTTGGTGTGAAGAAGTTTGGTGGTGAAGCGGTAATCGCTGGTAACATCATTATTCGTCAAAGAGGAACTAAAGTTCATCCAGGTAAAAACATGGGTATGGGCAAAGACCATACTTTATTTGCACTAGTTGATGGTGTTGTTAGATTCGAAAGAAAAGACAAAAAACGTCAACAAGTTTCAATAATACCTGCTACATAATTCCACAATATTTGAGCTTTGGCTCAAATATTTCTTCACTCAATTATTAGGTTTAACACCTAAAACAATAAAAATATTTAACAATTTACTATTTTTAAATCCAAGTGAATTTTTAAGTATTAACAAGCAATAAATCAAGGATATCAAATGTTTACAGATAGTGTAGAATTAACAGTTTCATCAGGAAAGGGTGGACAAGGGTGTGTAGCATTTCGTCGTGAAAAGTTTGTACTAAACGGTGGTCCTAACGGTGGGGATGGTGGAAAAGGTGGTGACATCTGGTTTAAATGTGATAATAATACACATACCCTTTCTCACTTTCAAAGAAAAATGCACATAAAAGCAGATGGTGGAGTTCCGGGAGAAGGTTCTCGTATGACTGGTAAATCTGGTGCTAAAACTGTTATTATAGTTCCTCCTGGAACTCAGATATTAGATATGCAAACGAGTGAAGTTCTTTTTGATATGCTTGAAGATGGACAAGAAGTAAAATTTTTAGAAGGCGGAAAAGGTGGACTTGGAAATACTCACTTTAAATCACCTACTAATCAAAGACCAACTTATGCTCAACCAGGTGAAAAAGGTGAAACAAGAGCTATTAAGCTAGATTTAAAACTTATTGCTGATATTGGACTAGTTGGCTTTCCAAATGTTGGAAAATCTACTCTAATCTCTACAGTTTCAAATGCTACTCCTGAAATTGCTAACTATGAGTTTACAACTCTTACCCCAAAACTTGGACAAGTAAATATAGGTGACTTTGAATCATTTGTAATGGCTGATATCCCTGGTATTATTGGTGGAGCTCACGAAGGTAAAGGTCTTGGAATTCAGTTCTTAAGACATATCGAGAGAACTAAAACACTACTATATATGATTGATTTGGCTTCTTATAGAGATTTAAAAGAGCAAATAGAAGTGTTAAAAGATGAGATATCTTCTTTTTCTGAAAAACTAGGAACTAGTAAGTATGCTATCGCTCTTACTCGTGTTGACATTGTACCACCAGAAGAAGTAGCAGACCTAGTTAATGGTTTCTTAGAACTACTTGGGCTTGAAGCTAATAAAGGTAGTGAGTTTGATTTTGATTCAGCTATGCCGTATTATATTCAAAATTCTGCAGATGCAACGCTTGGTTATGACATAACAAAACCTTACTTAGTTGCTCCAATATCTTCAGCAACAAGTAAAAATATAGAAGCACTTAAATATGCACTATTTAATCTAGTTCAAACAGACAGAATATAGCATGAAACGCGTAGTTGTTAAAGTTGGTAGTGCTGTTTTAACACAAGGTGACCATATCGCAACAGATCGTATGCAGGCTCTTGTTGATTTTATAGTAGAATTAAGAAAAGAAAATGAAGTTATTTTAGTCTCTTCTGGTGCAGTTGCAGCAGGGTATACTAAACTTCAACTGGATCGCGGTGTTCTTGAAAATAAACAAGCAATTGCATCTATAGGACAGCCAATCCTTATGCACCAATATGCTAAAAAATTCAGCGTAAATAATATTATTATTTCACAAGTTCTTGTAACTGCGGCAAACTTAAATACAGTAACCGATAGAAAAAAAATTAAGAATACTGTTGATACTCTTTTATCACATGGTGTTATTCCTATTGTGAATGAAAATGATGCAACTGCAACTGAAGAATTGGTTGTTGGAGACAATGATCAACTCTCAGCATATATTACCAAACATACAGATTCTGACATTTTAATTATTTTATCAGATATAGATGCTTATTACGATGATGATCCACATAAAAATCCAGATGCTAAAGCACTAAAAGTAGTAAATAATATTAATGAGGCTACTTTGGAAAAAGAAGCTACTCCTTTTGGTAATTTTGCAACAGGTGGAATTGTTACAAAACTAAAAGCGGCAAACTATCTTTTAGCATCTGACATAGATATGTTTTTAGCAAGTGGATTTGATTTAAGTGATGTTAAAAGTTATATTATAGATGCTAATCATGTTGGCGGAACTCTTTTTACAAAGGATAAGTAATGCGTATAATTTTTATGGGTACCCCTGATTATGCAGAAGCTATCTTAAGGTGTATAATAAACACAGCAAAGATGGAAGTTGTAGCAGTTTATACCCAGCCAGATAAACCTGTTGGTAGAAAAAAAGTAATGACTTCTCCTGTTGTAAAGACACTGGCTCAAGAACACTCTATTGATGTTTATCAACCAAATAGACTAAGAGACTCTGAAACTGTAGAAGAACTTTTAAAAATAGAATGTGACTATATAGTTGTAGCAGCTTATGGACAAATACTTCCACTAGATGTTTTACAGCATGCTCCATGTATAAACCTTCATGCTTCCATACTCCCACAATACAGAGGAGCAAGCCCTATACAGCAAACTCTTCTTAATGGTGATAATAAAACTGGTGTAACAGCGATGCTAATGGATGTAGGACTTGATACTGGTGACATTTTAAAGATAAATGAAATTGATGTTACTGATGATGAAATGGTTGAAATACTATTTCAAAGACTTACAGTTACTGCATCTGAGTTAACTATAGATATTTTAGAAAATTTTGCTTCATATACACCTGTAAAACAAAATGAAGCATTAACAACACATTGCAGTAAAATAAGTAAAGCCGATGGTGAAGTTAGTTTTACAGAGGCTACAGAGCTTTATAACAAATATCGTGCATTTACTCCATGGCCAGCTATATATCTAAATAGTGGACTAAAATTAAAAAATATTAAACTAGAAGATAAAAACTCATCTAATGAAAATGGAAAAATATTATTAATTGATAAAGAAAGCATAGTTGTTGGATGTGAAAAAGGGAGTGTTAGGGTTTTTAAAGTACAACCTGCATCTAAAAAAGAGATGGATATACTCTCATATATAAATGGTAAAAGACTGACTCTTGCAGACACTTTATCTTAAAGAAATAGGCTCTACTCAAAACTACTTAAAAGAGCTTATAAAAACTAAAAAGGTAGACCTACCATATGCTGTTGTAGCAGAGAACCAAACAGATGGTGTCGGTAGCAGAAACAATAGTTGGAATTCTATTGAAGGAAATTTATTTTTATCTTTTGCAATAGAGCTTAAAAATTTACCAAAAGATTTGAAACTTGAATCAGCATCTATATATTTTGCATTTATATTAAAAAATTTACTTAATTCATTAAATTCAGAAGTATGGTTAAAATGGCCAAATGATTTTTATATAAAAGATAATAAAATTGGTGGAATGATTACAAATATTGTTTCTGAATCCCTAATATGTGGAGTTGGATTAAATCTTAAAACACAAGCAAATGGATTTGAAAAATTAGATATTAGTATAAGCATAAGTGATTTGCTAGAAGAGTATTTTATTCAAATCAAAAAAAAAGTTTCATGGAAGCAAGTTTTTAGTAAATATCAGTTAGAATTTTATAAGAATAAAAACTTTTTTACACATAATCAAAATTTAAGAATTCCATTAGAAGATGTTAAACTTCATAAAGATGGTTCAATTATAAGTAATGGTGAGAGGATATATAGTTTAAGATGAGTGAAGTAATAGTAATTGCAAATCAAAAGGGTGGGGTTGGTAAAACAACTACTGCTGTAAATTTAGCTGCGTCACTTGCAGTTGCAGAAAAAAAAGTGCTTTTGATTGATTCTGACCCACAAGCTAATGCAACTACATCTTTAGGCTTTCATCGTAATGATTATGAGTTCAATATTTACCATGTTTTGATTGGTACTAAAAAGTTAAAAGATATAATATTAAAGTCAGATTTACCAACACTTCATCTTGCTCCATCTAATATTGGTCTTGTTGGAATTGAAAAAGAATACTACGATAATGACAACAAAGATGGCCGTGAGCTTGTATTAAAAAAAGCGATTGCTAATGTTCAAAAAGACTATGATTATATTATTATAGATTCACCTCCGGCATTGGGACCGATGACTATAAATGCTCTCTCAGCTTCTAACTCTGTAATTATTCCTATCCAGTGTGAATTTTTTGCACTTGAAGGTCTTGCTCAACTTTTAAATACAGTTAAGCTCGTAAGAAAATCAATAAACCCGAGCCTAAGTATTAGAGGTTTTTTACCAACAATGTTTAGTTCTCAGAACAATTTATCTAAGCAAGTATTTGCTGATTTATCTCAACACTTTAAAGGAAAACTATTTAAAGATGCTCAAGGTAAGTATATAGTTGTTCCAAGAAATGTAAAACTTGCAGAAGCTCCATCTTTTGGTAAACCTGCAATTTTATATGATGTAAAATCAATAGGCTCAATAGCTTATCAAAATTTAGCACAAACGATAATATCATAATGAAATCTCAAAAACTTGGTCGAGGACTAGACGCACTTTTAGGTGAAATTGATGAAGCTTATGAAAATGAGGGTTCATATAGAGATGCAGTTGTAGAATTATCATTAAAAGATATTAAACCTAATCCATTCCAACCAAGAAAACATTTTGATGAGACTTCTCTTTTAGAGCTTGGTGAATCTATAAAAAATGATGGTCTACTTCAGCCAATCGTAGTTAGTGAAAATATTGATGGTTATGTATTAATAGCAGGCGAAAGAAGACTCCGTGCATCAAAGTTAGTTAAGTTAAAAACAATTCGTGCTATATTACTTAATGCTGATAACCAGAAGATGAGACAGTTTGCTCTAATCGAAAATATTCAAAGAGATGATTTAAATTCAGTTGAACTTGCTCAAGCTTATAGTGAACTTATTAAAATGTATGAAATTACACAAGAAGAACTTGCTAACAAGATACACAAGAGTAGAACACATATTACAAATACTATAAGACTTCTGCAGCTCTCTACAAAAACACAAAAAGCTTTAGTTGAGAAAAAAATTACTGCCGGTCATGCAAAGGTTTTAATAGGCCTTGATGAAAAACAACAACAACTTATGGTTGATTCAATAATTGGTCAAAAAC
>JBLIEY010000084.1:0-12485 GCA_047633475.1 Sulfurimonas sp. | reverse complement strand
GTTATCTAAAAAGCCTGTTGGATTTAAAATAGTTATCTCAGATGCTGGATCTGTGGAGGAAATGGTTAAAGCTATAGCAAAAAGAAAAGCTGATAAAAAAAATATACCTGACTTTATAAGTATAGATAGTGGAGAAGGAGGAAGTGCTACAGCACCTTTAGAGCTAATGGAATCGGTTGGACTTACAACAAATAATGCTCTATATGTTCTAGATACTATGCTGAAAAAATATAAAGTTCGTCAAGATTTAAAAATCATAGCTAGTGGGAAAATTTTAACTCCTGATGACGCTATAATTACCTTATGTATGGGGGCTGATGCTATTGGTATAGCAAGAGGTTTTATGATGAGCGGTGGTTGTATTCGTGCTCGTATGTGTTCTGGTTTTGGATCACATGTTTGTCCGGTAGGAATGGCGACACAAGATAAAAAGAAAAGAGCTTCTTATCTTGTTAAGAAGAAAGGCTTAGAAATAGGAAACTATCATAACAATTTAATTAAAAGTATGAAAGTTGTTTGTGCCGTTATGGGTGTAAACAAAATGAACCATCTAAACAAGTCGTATCTTACTTTTAAAAATCAAAATGGCGAAATATATTTCGATATAGATAAATATTTTCACCATAAAATACATATATAGGAAGAAAATTAAAATGAATAATTTTGGCTTAAACATATGGTCTAATAAAAATTTTATTATTGAAGATGGACAAATAAAATTAAATTATAAGTCTATGCCTTCTCTTTTAGACATAACACAACAAATTCGCGAAAAAGATGTGAGAGGCCCCATTCTTCTTAGATTTCCACATCTTATAAAAAGGCAGATTAAAACTCTTTATTCTTATTTTGACAAAGCTATAGAGGCAAATAACTACAAGGGTACTTTTAATGCTGTTTTCCCACTTAAGGTAAATCAATTACCTTTTGCTGTAGAAGCTATTACATCTCAGGGTGCTAAATATCGCTACGGCTTAGAAGCAGGCAGCAAGGCAGAGTTAATACTTGCAATTAGTCAGGCTACAAAAGGTTCAAATATAACTGTAAATGGCTTTAAAGATAAAGAGATGATAACTTTGAGCTTTATAGCAGCTCAAAGCGGACATAACATTACTATTATTATTGAAGGCTTGGGTGAACTTGAGACCATCATAGAAGTGACAAAAGAGTGTAATATAAAAATACCAAATATTGGGATAAGAGTAAGACTTCATAGCGCAGGAAGTGGTATTTGGGCAAAAAGTGGAGGTATGGATGCTAAGTTTGGGTTAACATCAACAGAAATTATAGAAGCTATAACAATGTTAAGAAAAGAGAACATGTTGAAGCATTTGAAAATGATTCATTTTCATATAGGTTCACAAATGTCTGATATTGCTCCCCTTAAACGTGCTCTTCGTGAAGCTGGTAATATATATGCAGAACTAAAAAAAATGGGTGCGAAAGAGTTAAGTAGCATAAATATAGGTGGAGGTTTAGCTGTAGAATATGACCAACATTCTCACTCTACATCAAGAAACTATTCTATAGATGAATTTTCTAGCACAGTTGTGTTTTTATTAGGTGAAATAATGAATGCTAAAAATGTTAAGCATCCAAATATTTTCACAGAATCAGGAAGATTTATAGTAGCATCTCATGCTGTATTAATTACCCCTGTTTTAGAACTTTTTTCACAAGACTATCAAGAAAAATTGCTTAACTTTAAAACAGTAAATCCTCCAATTTTAAAAGAGTTGATGGCACTTAACAAACTCCTAAATAACCAAAATTGCATTGAGTATCTTCACGATGCACTCGACCACATGGAATCAATGCTAACTCTATTTGACTTAGGATATATAGATTTACAAGATCGTTCTAATGCTGAAATTTTGGTTCATAGTATTATAAAAAAGACCCTTTATCTAAAATCTGCAAATCCTACTGATGAGCTAGAACAAATCCAAGTTAAACTTCAAGAAAGATATCTAATAAATGCTTCTATCTTTCAAAGTCTACCTGACTATTGGGGTTTAGGTCAACATTTTCCTGTTATGCCAATTCACCACTTAAATTCTAATCCACTAAGAGCCGCATCATTATGGGATATTACTTGTGATAGTGACGGTGAAATAGGTTTTAACCCTGAAAAACCACTATATTTACATGATATAAATCTTGATGAAGAAGAGTATTTCCTTGGATTTTTTAATATTGGAGCTTACCAAGAAACTTTGGGTATGAATCACAATTTATTTACCCATCCAAGTGAATACACAATAAAAATTGATGACGAGGGTTATAAAATTATCAACGAAGTTGAATCTAAAAGTATCTTAGATATATTGGAATCAATTGGTTATGATAAAGCTAATATATTAAAAAAACTTAAAGACAATTTAATAATAAGTGATTTTATTACAGAAAAAGAAAAAGATGATACACTAGCAAAACTTGAAACATTTGTAGAGCAAAATGGCTATCTACGAACAACTAACTAAGGTTACAAATGGGACTATATTCTGAAATAAGAGAAGACTTTTCAAACGCTTATAAAAATGACCCTGCACTAAATTCCAGATTGGATTTTCTTTTCAGTTATCCTGGTGTTTGGGCTATTGCTTGGTACAGAGTGGCACACAAATTACACAATGCAAATTTTAAAAGATTTGCAAGAATTATAATGGGTTTAAATCAAATAATTACAACTATAGATATTCACCCTGCTGCAACAATTGGTAGAAGAGTGTTTATTGATCACGGAGTTGGTGTTGTAATTGGTGAAACAGCTATTGTTGAAGATGATGTACTTATATATCAAGGTGTAACTCTAGGTGGTGTATCTCTAACTAAAGGTAAACGACATCCAACTATAAAAAAAGGTGCTGTTATTGGAGCTGGAGCAAAAGTACTTGGAAATATTATTATAGGTGAATATGCAAAAATTGGAGCAAATTCTGTAGTTGTAAAAGAAGTTCCTGATTGTTCAACTGCAATAGGTATTCCTGCTCATGTTATAGCAAAAGGAAGATGTAAAGATCCATTTATGCACAATATGCTTCCAGATATAAATAAAGAGATGTTTGAGTACCTTCTAAAAAGAGTTGCTGTTTTAGAGCATATTCTAGTTGAAGACAACAAAAATGTACTTGATGAAGACCTAGAACTAGAAAGCATCTATGAATCTTTTATTAAATCTATGAAAAATTAAAAAAAAGCATATAAAGACTTAAATATAATATTATTTTTAGTATAATACCTCCAATATTTCATTGGAGGCACTTATGCTAACTGACCGCGTTAATACACTATCTGAATCAATTACAATTGCTATAACTACTTTGGCACAGGAGTTAAAAGCTGAGGGTAAAGATATCCTAAGTTTTTCTGCTGGTGAGCCTGACTTTAATACACCACAGGTTATTAAAGATGCAGCTATAGAAGCAATCAATGAAGGTTTTACAAAATATACTGCAGTTGATGGTATTATTGAACTTAGACAAGCAATAGCTGGCAAATTAAAACGAGATAATGGGTTAACATATGCTCCAAACCAGATAATGGTAAATAATGGTGCTAAGCACTCTCTATTTAATCTTTTCTCAGCAACAATTCAAAATGGTGCTGAAGTTATTATTCCGGCTCCTTATTGGGTTACTTACCCTGAGCTAGTTAAATACTGTGGTGGTAAAGTTGTAGAAATTGAGACCTCTGATGAAAATTTATTTAAAATAACTCCAGAACAATTAAGAGCCGCAATAACACCTAAGACAAAGATGCTAATTTTAACTTCCCCATCGAATCCAACTGGTTCAATATATACAAAACAAGAGTTAGTTGAGCTTGGGAAAGTTTTAGAAGGCACAGATATCATAGTTGCATCTGATGAGATGTATGAAAAACTAATTTATGAAGGTGAATTTACTTCGTGTGCCGCGATTAGTGATGATATGTTTAAAAGAACAGTAACTATTAACGGTCTTAGTAAATCAGTTGCGATGACTGGTTGGAGATTTGGTTATATGGCAGCTGCAGATACTGAACTTATCAAAGCTACTAAAAAACTACAAAGCCAAAGTACTTCAAATATTAATACTATTACTCAAAAAGCTGCAATAGCTGGCCTTGATGGTAGAGCAGATGCTGATATAGAAATGATGAGAAAAGAATTCATAAAGCGTAGAGATGAAGCTGTTAAGCTTATAAATGAAGTTGATGGGCTCAGTGCTGTAAAGCCTGATGGTGCTTTTTACTTATTTGTTAATATTAAAGAAGTAAGTATGGACTCACTTACATTTGCAAAAGATTTATTAGACAAAAAATTTGTTGCTGTAGTTCCTGGTGTGGCTTTTGGTAGTGAAGGTTACTTTAGAATGAGTTTTGCGACAGATATTGCTACTATTCGTGATGGTATATCAAGAATTGCTGAGTTTATTACCGAGTTAAAAAAATAAAGTTAAAGTAGGTTTTCCCTACTTTAAAGATTGCAATGCCTCTAGAACTTCATCTAAATTTTCAAATGGAATATGAACTTTCCAATCTGGAGTTTCTGTATTACCAGTTAAAGAGATACCTATACTAGCTACAGAATGACTACCTTTTCCATATGGCTCATCTAATTTAGCCACCGAAATAACACCTTTTTTAGATCCGCTTAATGCAATTATTTTTGACATTTTAAATTCCTTTTTTTATTATTTTAATAGTCTAGCTATTTTTACCTGAAGTTTCAACCATAATTTGTGATCCATTAGTGGAAACCCTGCATATGTCTTGCCACTTACAGTAATACTTTTTGTAACTCCGCTTCTTGCAGCAAAAGTAGAGAATGGTGCAACTTCAAGATGGCCAGCAAAAGCAGCCTGTCCACCAACTACAACATTACGTCCTAGTTTAGTTGAACCAGCACAACCAGACTGTGCAACTAAAACTGAATACTCACCTATTTCACAGTTATGCCCAATTTGAATAAGATTATCCATACGAACACCTTTTTTAATCAAAGTAGAACCGAAAACAGACCTATCAATACTAACATTGCTACCTATTTCAACATCATCTTCTATGACAACATTACCATTTTGATATATTTTTCTATGCTCACCAAGCTCATTTGTAGCAAAACCAAAACCATCACTTCCAATAACAGTGTTAGCATGAATAATACAATCACTACCTATAATACAATCTCTATATATTGTAACACTAGGATATACAACTGTATTATCTTTTATTGTAACTTTTGTACAAATATAAGCATTTGCCATAATTATACAGTTCTTACCGATTTTTGCTCCATTAGCAACTTCAGCTTTTGGAGAAACTTTACTACCTTCACCAATCTCAGCTTCTGGTAGAGAGTCATCTTCAATACTTGGTGCAAAATATTTTGAAAGTGTAGCTGTCTGCCAATAAGGAGCATCTACAACTAAAGCTACACAGTTGTCAGGTACATATTCTTCGTTAACTTTATCAACAATTATTGCACCAGCATTTGAGTTCTTAATATCATTTACATATTTAGTATTAGAAACAAAAGAAACTTCTGTTTTAGAAGCGCTTTTAAGTGTGTTCATACCTGTTACTTCAAAATCTTCACCATTATACTGAGCTCCTATTATAGAAGCTACTTCTGAAATCTTCATATTAAACCTTCTTTGAATTTAGTTTTGCTATTTTAGCTTGTGTTTTTAACCATACTCTATGTTCCATTAAAGGAAAACCAGCATATACTTTACCACTCTCTTTTATACTTTTAGTTACACCAGATCTTGCAGCAAATGTATTAAATGGAGCTATTTCCAAATGACCAGCAACACCAGATTGAGCACCAAAAACTGTATTCCTACCCATTATAGATGAACCTGCTAAACCAGTTTGACCAGCTAAAATAGAATACTCTCCTATTATGCAGTTATGAGCTATATGAACAAGATTGTCTATCTTAGAGCCTTTTTTAATTATAGTTGAATTAAATACAGCTCTATCTATCGAACAATTAGTTCCAAGTTCAACATCATCTTCTATAACAACGTTACCATTTTGGTATATCTTAATATGCTCACCTATATTTGTATGTGAGTATCCAAAACCATCTCCACCAATAGCTGTTCCGGCATGAACTATACAATTGTTACCTACGATACAATCACGGTAAATAATTGCATTTGGATATATTATAGTACCATTTCCAATACTTGCATTTGAGCCAACATAAGCACCAGCCATAATAGTAACATTAGAACCTATCAAAGCCCCTTTTTCTACTTTTGCCATATCATCTATATAAGTGCCCTCACCTACCACGGCGTTTAAAGCATCGAAGTTTATAGGTTTTGGTGCAAAAAGTTTTGTAGCATACGCCATAGATATTGTTACATCATCACATACTATATACGAAGAATCTTTAGGCGCGAATTCTACTAAGTCTTTGGGAATTAAAAAAGCTTTTGCTTTTGAGGATATAAGTTCTTTTACATATTTTTTATTTACTGCGAAAGTAAGTTGCGAGTCTGAAGCTAGAGAAAGTTCATTCATTGAACTAATCTCTACATCCTCTCCTTGTAAATCACTTTGTAATAAGCAAGCGACTTCACTAAAGAGCATCTTATCTCTCCAGTGCTACAGCACCACTTCTAACGATTTCTTTAGGGTTATATCTCTTAATAATATGCAAGAAATTATCTACACGTTTTGGCTCATCTGTAATCATAGCTATTATAACATTCTCACCAACATTAACAATTTTACCATTATAAGCTTCACAAAGAATACTAATATCACTAAGGTTTTCAGTAATTGAGAACTTAATAAGAACCATCTCTTTTTCAACTAAATCAGCATGTTCATAAACACGAAGAACTGGTATCAGTTTATGAAGTTGTTTTGTAATTTGTTCAATAACACGAACTGAACCAGATGTTACAATCGTCAAACGAGAATACTTACTATCTGGTATAGGGGCAACCGTTAAAGAAGTAATATTATAACCACGTCCAGAGAAAAGGTTTGTAATACGAGACAAAACACTCGCTTCATTAACAACTATAACTGAAACAACTCTTCTTTCACTACTCTCAGTCATTATTTTGTCTCCTTTTTCTCTAATAACATCATGTTAAACAAGCTACCGCCTGATGGAACCATTGGCATTACATTTTCAAATCTTTCTACTTTTACTTCTATAAAAGTAACAATATTTTTTTCAACTGCATCTTTAAGTGCAGCATCAAATTCTTCTTTAGTTGTAACTCTGTAACCAATTCCACCAAAAGCTTCTGATAGTTTAACAAAGTCAGGTTGAACTGATAAGTCTGTTTCACTATGACGCTTATCATAAAACAGTGTTTGCCACTGACGAACCATACCAAGAAAGTTGTTATTTAAAATAATGTTAATAACAGGTATCTTTTTCTCAACCGCGGTCATTAATTCTTGAACATTCATAAGTATGGAACCATCACCTGTAAAGTTAATAGAAATTTTATCAGGACAAGCTGCTTTAACACCTATTGCTGCAGGAAAACCGAAACCCATAGTTCCAAGGCCACCAGATGTAATCCATTGATTTGGACGAGTAAATGGATAAAACTGTGCACTCCACATTTGATGTTGACCAACATCTGTAGTTATATTTGCATCATCACCAAGTAACTGACCAACACGTTCGATAACCCACTGAGGCTTTAGTCTATCTGTGTCTTCATAATATGCTAAAGGATGAAGTTCATCAAAGTTACGAACCGTTTCTCTCCATGTTTCATACTTCTCAGAATTAATCTTTGATGATAGTGCTAACATTTCATTAACAACATTTTTAACATCACCAACAATTGGATAATCGGCATTAACAAGTTTTGAGATAGATGCAGGATCAATATCTACATGAATAACACCTGCATTTTTAGCAAATTCAGAAAGTTTACCAGTTACACGGTCATCAAATCTTGCACCAATACCTATAACTAAATCTGTTTCGCTCATAGCCATGTTAGAAGCATAAGAACCATGCATACCAAGCATTCCAACTAGTAGCTCATCATCATGAGATAGAACACCTCTAGCCATTAATGTTTCAACGGCAGGGATACCAGTTTTATGAACTAAGTCTCTTACTTCATATGACGCGTTTGAATTTATAATACCCCCACCAAGATAAAAAAGTGGACGCTTAGCTTTTGCTATAGCTTCTATAGCTTTTTTAATCTGACGAGGATTTCCATTTACATGTGGCTTATAAGTCTCAAGTTCTAACTCAACATCATAATCAAACTCAGCTATTTGAGCTGTAACATCTTTAGGAATATCAACATGAACCGGACCTGGGCGACCAGAACGAGCTATATAAAAAGCTTCTTTAAGAACACGCGGGAGATCTGCTGCATCTGTAACAAGATAGTTATGTTTAGTACAAGGGCGAGAAATACCAACAGCATCTATCTCTTGAAAACCATCAGTACCAATTAAACTCATAGGAACCTGACCGGAGACAACAACAAGAGGGACAGAGTCCATATATGCATCAGCTAAACCAGTTACTGCATTTGTAAACCCAGGTCCAGATGTAATCATTGCAACACCGACTTTTCCACTTGCTTTAGCATAACCCTCAGCAGCATGTATAGACGCTTGTTCGTGACGATTTAAAATATGCTTAAATCCATCTTGTTTGTATATCTCATCATATACGTTCATTATTGCTCCACCAGGGTACCCAAAAACTGTCTCAACACCCTCTGCAATAAACGCTTCTATGACCATCTGTGCACCACTAATTTGCATGAAAAGTCTCCTATATTAAAAAATTCGCCTATTATATAGATAAGGAGCTATATTTTAGGTTAAAAAAGAGTAAAAAATTCTATCTTTAAATTAATCTAAGATTGACCCTCCAATAAGTAAAATTTAACTCTTGATAATGAAGGATATTTATAGTTGTTTTTTACTATTTTAATGCTCTCTCAAATAACCTTCATTTTTAAGAACAGTTCTAATCTCTTCTTGGTGTTCCTTACCTTTTGTCTCCATATGAACTGTAACATTCGCATCTCCATAATCAAGAGAAATTGACGTTCTATCATATGATATATGAACAATATTCGCATTTAGCTCTTTAAGTATCTCTGTAAATCTCATCAATGAACCAGGCTTATCAATTAAAGTAACTGTTGTATTCATCTTTCTACCAGATTTTAAAAGACCTTTTTCTATAATAACAGAAAGTAGAGTTACATCCATATTTCCACCACTAAGGACAAGTGCAACTTTTTTGCCCTTTAAGCGGTCTAATTTATGATGAATCATTGCAGCAACTGGAGCGGCTCCGGCACCTTCAACAACAAGTTTTTGTTTTTCAAGTAAAAATAAAATTGCACTTGCTATTTCTTCATCATCTACGCTTACAAAATCATCTACGTTTTTAAGTGCGTATTCAAGTGTAATCTCAGATGTATCGCGAACAGCAATACCATCAGCAATTGTTCTAACACTTAAACTATCTACAGCTTTTTTTAACTCATATGAGTTTTTAAAAGCAGGAGCACCCTTTGCACTAACACCAATAACTTCTATGTTAGGATTAATACTTTTAAATGCGGTTGCCATACCAGCGATAAGCCCACCACCACCTACGGGAATAACAACAGCATCTAGGTCTGCACATTCATCCAAAATGTCAAGAGCTAAGGTTCCTTGTCCAGCCATAACTTCTTCATCTTCAAAAGGATGAACAAAAGTCATTGCATTTTCTTTCCCATATAACTTAGCATAAGCATATGCTTCATCATAATTTGTACCAGACAAGATAACCTCTGCACCATAATATTTTACACCATTTACTTTTGTAAGAGGTGTTGATTCTGGCATAACAATTACAGCACGTATATTAAATCTAGAAGCAGAAAAAGCTACCCCCTGTGCATGATTTCCAGCACTAGCTGCAATAACTCCACATGCTCTTTGCTCATCTGTTAAAGAAGCTATCTTGTTATAAGCACCTCTTAACTTAAACGCTCCAGTAAGTTGAAGGTTTTCTTTTTTCAAATAAACCTCACACGACGCTACTTCACTTAAATATGGAGCATGTGAAAAAGGTGTTTTTAAGACAACATTTTTTATACGTTCTCTTGCTTCGTAAATCTTATTTATATCTAACAATACTATTTTCCTTCTAATGATCTGTGTTCTATCATTGAACACATATTTTGTACGCTTTTCATTCCAGCATCTTTTGCTTTTTGTGCCGCTTCATTATTTACAATACCAAGCTGAGCCCAGAAAACTTTTACATCGCCTCTTTCAATACATGCATCTGCAACAGCATCTAGTGCTTTTGGTTTTCTAAAAATATCAACCATATCCACTGCGAATGGTATTTCAAGAAGTGATCTGTATACTTTTTCGCCAAGAATAGTCTCTTCTTTAGGATAAATAGGAACTATTTTAAAACCTTTTTCTTGCAAATATTTAGCAACTCTATGACTTGCTTTTGACTCATCCGGAGAAAGTCCTAAAACTGCAATAGTCTTAACCGTCTCAAAAATTTCTTTTATTTCTTGTTTATTTGAATTAACTGAAGGGAATTCACACTCCATTTTAATATCCTTTAAAATTGTATAATACATACTAAATTAGTCCACATATTTGAGGATTAACTAGTATAAAATGGACTGTATGGGGACAAAGACCTCTAGTCCGTAAAGTCATAGTCCACACAAGTAGAACTAAATAACAAAGAACAAAACACTACCAAAGAGACATACCTCTGATGGTGTTTATTTCAAAGAGATTATATCAGATAAAAATAAAGTTGTCGATAAAGTTTATGTCATTAGGTATGAAATATATTGCAAAAAGCTTCAAGACCAAATACTTGGTGAAGATGCATATATTGGAGCATCCGGACACTGGAACGGTAACGCTATTCAAAGAGCTATTTCTAAGCTACCTACTCAGCAGTTCACCTATTTCTAAAAAGAGCATGAAAGCCAGTTCATTTCTAAGCTCATTATTGAAACAATCAATATCATTATTTTATTTAAGCTTATGTTCCACAAACTACACTTTTTGAGATAGGTCACACCTTCTTATACTAATGGCTAAACTGCAAATGAGAAGGTTTAATAACTTTTAAAATTTATATGGCAAGTCGCTTATTTTATGAGATATAATACAAGTTACCATACAATTTCAAATAAGGTTTTAGATATATGGATAAATTAGTTTATTTATTTGAGTTAGATTCTGTTAGAAAAACAAAAGAAGAAATTGAACATGGTCAACATGCATTATATGATGAGATTGTAATGCATGGAAATACTGTTGTCTGTACTTTTAACCAAATTTCTGATTCACCATCATTTTTAGCTATTCTTAGTGATGATAAAAAATACCGTGATTTCAGAAAACTAATCAATTTTGGAAAGATTCGTATTTCCAGATATGGAACTATGAGAACACCATCACAATATATTCAACAGAACCTATTGAAAAATATAAATGAACAAAATCAAAATGCTTTTATTTTTTCTTCTCTCCCAATAACATATAATGAGATACTAAAACAAAAATATATTTATGATGCATTAATAAATAGTGATTTATCAATATTTAATGAAAAAATAAATAGTTTAGAAACGACAGAACAAGAGATTAAAGAGCTTACAATACTTTCACGATTTGTTGAATTAATTATTACTTTTAGTATGCAAAAAACAACTATTAATGAACCTAAAATAGATAAAAAAATTTCCATGTCAGAGTATATTGATAAAATATTTAAAATTGACAATTTTTCTGTTAAAAATTATCTAGATATTAGTAAATCATGTAATATATTAAAATCTCTTGATGATAATATTGGAGATTTAAGAGATAATAGATCTGTATGGATTAATACTTTGCATAAATCATATGAAAAGCAACAACAAATTGTTGAAAATGATGCAATGCAGATAGCTGAAGCAATTATTGATTTGTGCTACAACTATACTCTAGAGGATAGTATTCTTGGTGTTTCAAAACATTATAAAAGTTTTGATATAAATGCTGAAGATTCATTTTATAATGATTTTTTTAATCGTTTGAAACTTTACATGGCATCAAGCCATAATTTTTTGCAAACTGATTCAAAAGAATTGACCTATAATAGTGAAGTTAACTTACCCGAATGGGATATTGCTGTTTCTATTATTGAACAAACAAAAGAAAGTGAAAAAAAT
This sequence comes from Sulfurimonas sp., assembly GCA_047633475.1. GTDB lineage: Bacteria > Campylobacterota > Campylobacteria > Campylobacterales > Sulfurimonadaceae > Sulfurimonas. The sequence goes on along the minus strand of JBLIEY010000084.1, from coordinate 285 downwards.
AAAATATTGAATTCAAAAAAATTAATAAATTATATGGTCAATTTAATAACTAGAAAAAAAAGAAATGATAATAACCCAATAAATTATTATGAGAATAATTTTAAAATTGAGTTAATATCTTGGAATATACTAATTATAATTAATTTAATGACTCGTACAATCTTTGTGATATTTGGTATAGGTTTATTTTTTATTTTTACAAATTTATCAAATTTAGTTCAAGAAAAAACAATAGAGTTGCTAATTAATATTCCAGACTACATGAAGACTATATTTAATATTTTT
>JBLIEY010000083.1:0-12502 GCA_047633475.1 Sulfurimonas sp. | reverse complement strand
CAAAAAAGCAAAAGGTATAGATACTAATATTGCCCATTGTATAAACACATCAGATAAAAACATTATAAGTTGACTTCCAAAGTAAGATGCAACTAGACAAGGGAGAATTGCAACCGAAACTATCTTCCAGCTTATTTTTTTATTCATTGCGTATTTAATAGTAGCCATTAAGGCTCCAACTACGCTTTGTAACTTGTTTGTTCCAAGGACAAATATAGGAGGGATTCCACTAAAAAGTAGCATTGGAATTGTTATCATTCCACCACCACCAGCGATTGAATCAATATAACCAGCAATGAATCCTGTTAAGATAAATATTAATATCCAAGATGTAGATATATCGTGAGCAAACTCCATTATTTCCCTTCATTTAAATTGGGTGAATTATAGCGATATTTCTATCGCTTGGAGTTTACATATTCTTTATTTATTCTTTTTTATTCTCCACTTAGAATAAATCTCAAAAAGTATAGGAATGATAACTAAACTCAGAATTGCTGAACTAACAACACCCCCTAACATTGGCGCGGCTATTCTTTGCATCACTTCGCTTCCTACTCCATGCGTGTACATGATTGGTAGTAGTCCTGCTAAGATGGCGAAAACTGTCATCAGTTTTGGTCTTACCCTTTGAACGGCACCTTCATAAATAGCATCATTTAACTCTTTGAGCCCAAAGTTTTCTTTGAACTTTTCTTTTGCCTCATCTACCGCTTCTTGCAAGTAGACTATCATGACTATGGCAGTCTCTGCTGCGACTCCTAGAAGTGCTAAGAAACCTACAACAACCGCTATACTCATGTTAAAGTTTAGTATGTCTATGTATAAAAGTCCTCCTAAAAGTGCAAATGGAAGAGTAAAGAAGACTATGAAAGTCGGAACCATCTCTTTAAGTGCAAAGTAGATTAAAATCAAGATAACAACAAGTACAGTTGGAACTATCCAGACTATCTTTTGCATCGCCGAATCTAAATATTCACTTTGACCTGCCCACTCTATGTAGTAACCTGCTGGAAGATCTACAGACTCTAAAAGTTTTTTAGCCTCTTGTTTATACTCAGTAGCACTAACCCCAGCTTGAGGAGTAATATAGATGAATGTAACTGGAGATGCCATTTCGCTTTTTATAACAGATGCACTCTCACGGTAATCAACCTTTGCAAACGCTCCTAAAGGTACAAAGCCTAACGGAGTTTTTATCTGTATGTTGCGGATGCTCTCTATGCTTCTTCTTTCATCTTCCTCAAAACGAAGAGCAATCGGATAACGCTCTATACCTTTGTACATAGTAGATACTTTCATACCTCCTACACCAGATGCTACATACTCAAGCAGATAGTTTTTGCTTATCTTGTATCTTGCCAACTCTTTTTCATTTATCTCTATATCTAGGTAATAACCAGCACTCGCCTGATCTGCAAATACTGAAAGTGTTTTGTCATAAGCTCTAAGTTTACTTTCTATCTCTAGTGCATGTTTTTGTAAACCCTCTGCATTTTTACCGTAAAGTTTAATACCTAGAGGTGTACGTATACCGCTTAGTAGCATATCTATACGACCACGGATAGGGTAAGTCCAAGAGTTTATGAGTCCTGGAACTCTAAGAGCGTTTTCAAGCTCTGTCATGAGCTTTTCATGTGTCATGCCTTCTCGCCACTCACTTTGTGGTTTGAAAGTAATAATAGTCTCTATCATACCAAGTGGAGCAGGGTCAGTTGCAGAGTTCGCACGACCACCTTTACCAAAAACGATGTCCACTTCTGGAAATGCTTTTATAATTGCATCTGTCTTTTGAGTAAGAATTTTACTCTGGTCAACACTAATTCCATAAGGAGTAACAGGCATATACATAATGCTTTGCTCATTTAGTGGGGGCATAAACTCCCACTTTAAACCTTTGTAAACAGGATACATATATCCTAACGATGCAACAACTGCAATGAGAACGATGTACTTTAATTTTAGTCCGTAAACAATAATGGGATGATATAACCAGATAAAGAAACGGTTTAATGGATTTTTGTTCTCGCTAAGGATTTTGCCTTTTACAAAAAAGAGCATTAAAACCGGAACAAGAGTTATAGATAAAATTGCTCCCGCTGTCATGGCAAAGGTTTTTGTAAATGCTAGAGGAGTAAAGAGAAGTCCTTCTTGTCCTGAGAGTGCAAAAATAGGTAAAAATGAAACAACAACAAGTGAAAGAGCGAAGAATATAGGACGCCCTACAAGTTTAGATGAACTGCTAATGGCATCAAATCTTTCTTGTTTAGTGAGTGCTTCACCTTTTTTCTCTTCTTGTTTTACTATGGTCTTATGTGCGTTTTCTATCATAACAATAGTTGCATCTACCATCGCACCAATTGCAATAGCGATACCTCCAAGACTCATAATATTAGAGTCGATGTCAAATACTTTCATAAGTAAAAAAGTTGCACCAATAGTAAGTGGTAAAACTATAAGAACTATGATGGAAGAGCGCAAGTGCATCAAAAATAGAGCGATGATAATGATGACGATAATGCTCTCTTCGATAAGTGTGGTTTTTAGTGTGTCTACTGCTTTTTCTATAAGGTCTGAACGGTTATATGTCTCTACAACTTCTACACCATCTACTTGAAGCTCACTCATCTTTTTTTCTATACGTTTTATAGTCGCATACACATCTTCGCCGTAACGAACCATTACTATTCCACCAACAACTTCGCCTTGTCCGTTAAGGTCAGCCATACCGCGACGAGCAGCTGGAACAAGCTCAACTCTACCGATGTCGCCTATAGTTACAGGAGTATTTGCTTTTGTAGCTACTTCAAGAGAGCGGATATCATCCAAGTCTTTTAAGTAACCTTTAGCTTGAACCATCCACTCATAACCGTTTTGAATAACGATTCGTCCACCGGTGTCGTTATTGTTGGCTTTTAGAGTTTTTGCAACATCTTGGATACTTAGGTTATAGCGTATGAGAGTATCATTGCTAACACTTACTTGGTAAGTAGGAACAAATCCACCAATAGATGCAACTTCACTAACTCCGTCAACACCCAAAAGTGCGTACTTGAAGTAGTAGTCTTGCAGAGTTCTAAGCTCGCTGAGGTTTTTAGTTTTTGAAGTTAGTGCGTACTCATAAACCCAGCCAACACCACTGGCATCTGGCCCAAGGTTTACTTCCATAGAATCAGGAAGCTGAGACTGTATAGATGCTAACTGCTCAAGCACACGAGTTCTAGCCCAGTAAAGGTCAGTTCCCTCTTTAAAGATTATATAGATTAGGGAATTTTCATAAGTTGAAAAGCCCCTAACAGTCTCTATGTTTGCAATAGCTAGAAACTGAGAAACAAGCGGATATGTTCCTTGATCTTCTATAATTTCAGGAGATTGCCCCGCCCAGTTTACTTTAACAATAACCTGAGGAGGAGACAAGTCAGGGATAGCATCTAGAGGTGTATTTTTAAGAGCCCAAAAAGAGCCAAATATCAAAAATAGACTTGCCATAAGAATAAGGAATTTGTTTTTAATACTAAAGCTGATTATATTTTCTATCATCACTTGCCTTTTAAATCATTTGATTGATTTTATCTATAGTTTGTGAGGGATGTGTGAGGGATAAGGATTAAAACTAATGTATGTTTGACAAAGTCCCTTATCTATTTAAAATTTTAGTTGTATAATTATAATAAAAAAACTTATATGGAAAGAACTGTGAATAATATTAATGAACTTATAAAAGAATCATACAACCTTCATATTCTATATGTAGAAGATAATAAATTATCAAGAGAGTCTAGTATTATGATTTTTGAAAAATTCTTTAAAAAAATCATAGTTGCAGTAGATGGAGATGATGGTTATAATAAATTTAAAAATAATCAAGTAGTTATTATTACAGATATAAATATGCCAAAATTAAATGGTCTTGAAATGGTAGGTAAAATTAGAGCTATTGATAATGATATTCCAATTTTGATCTTATCAGCATGTAATGAATCTTCTTACTTTGTGGAGAGTATAAAACTAGGGGTAGATGGCTATTTACTAAAGCCCATTGATATGAATCAATTTACAAATAGCTTACGCAAAGTTACAAAAAAAATAAAATTAGCAAATGATTTAAAAGCTGCATTGTATATTTCTAAGCAATACCAAGAAGTTACAGACCATAGTGATATAGTCTCTAAAACAGACCTCTCAGGTAAAATAACTTATGCAAATGATGAATTTTGTAAAATATCAGAGTACACAAGAGAAGAATTAATCGGCAAAAATCACAACATTGTCAGACATCCTGATAATCCTTTCTATATCTATCAAAATATGTGGGAAACCATAAAAAAGAAGAAACAAATATGGAAAGGTACAATCAGAAACATAACTAAAAGTGGAAAAATATACTATGTTGCATCTACTGTTAAACCTATACTGGATTTAAATGGAGATATCTTAGAATATATTGCATTAAGACACAATGTTTCCGATATTATAAGTCAAAGAAAACAACTTGAGGATTTTCTATATTATACGCATAACCCTGTTTTAGCAATTATTGAAGTGATAGATTATAATAACCTAGAAAAGTTTTATGGCTATTCAGAAATAAGTTATATTGAAAGACAAATCCATAAAAAAATATTTGAGTATTTTCCTATTGACTGTGGATTTAAGAATATCTATATCTTAGGAAATGGTAAGTTTGCTTTTGTTAAAGACGTAGAAGGTTTAGATATAGAACAAGTTATACAAGAGATAAAGTTTATCTTAAATAATGTAAATTCAAGCTCTTTTAAAATAGATGAAACAAGACATAATTTGTCAATAAGAGGTAGTCTAGCGCATGGGTCAAATGTATTTGAAAACTGTATATTTGGATTGCAAAAGCTTTTAAAATCAAAAGAAGAGTTTATCTTGGCAAATGATCTAGCACATGTACAGTATCAAGAAGCTCAAAATAATTTGAATACTTTAGAGATGGTAAATGAGGCAATTGAATATTCAAATATTGTATCTTACTTTCAACCCATTGTGAATAATAAGAGTAAAGAAATTGTAAAGTATGAATCTCTTGTTAGACTTATAGATAAGAATGATAATGTGTTGTCTCCTTATCACTTTCTGGATATATCTAAAGAAAGTAGATTCTATTTTCAAATAACAAAAATAGTTTTGAAAAATTCTTTTGAAGCTTTGTATAAAACAGATAAACATATTTCTATTAATTTGTCAGCCTTAGATATAGAGCACGAAATTATAACAAGAGTCATTTATGAACTACTAGATAAGCATAAAGAGCATAGCCATAGAATAGTTTTTGAGTTACTAGAAGATGAGTCTATAGAAGATATGAAGATAGTAACTAGTTTTATTAGTAAATGCAAAAAGTATGGTGTGAAAATTGCAATTGATGATTTTGGATCAGGCTATTCTAATTTTGAAAGACTACTTGCTTATCAACCAGATATAATAAAAATAGATGGTTCCTTAATAAAAAATATTTTAATGGACAACTACTCCTTATCTGTTGTAAAGACAATTGTTGCATTTGCAAAAGCCCAAAATATAGAGATTATAGGAGAGTTTGTAGAGAATGAAGAAATTTATAACATTTTAAATTCATTAGATGTAGAGTACTCTCAAGGTTATTATTTTGGAAAACCTGCTATCTTATAAGACAAGAGTTTATTTGTTTTAAAATTGGTTCATAACTCTTAAAATCAATAGTTATACTAAAGTAGTTATTGTTTGATTTTAGAACTAGTGAAGGGAAAGATCGTACTCCTAATTCTCTTCTTTTGTTTAAATCTTGCTCAAATAAATCTACTATCTCTTTTGATTCTAAGTCCTGTGAAAATTTTTCTACATCAAGGTTTATGTTTGAAGCTGCAAGTTCTAAGGTATCTCTGTCTGATGGATTTGAAGCATTTTGATAATAAGCTTTTTGAATCTCTTGTATCATCTCATACTCTTTGTTTTGTAGTCTTGCAGATATACATGCCTGACATGCCAAGTAAGTCGAGCGTCTAGGATTACATGTTGACCAAAAACTATAGTTAAATTGTGTACCAACTTTTTGCTCGATATCTCTCCAAGTATTTTGCAACATATCTTGCATCTCTTGAGGCATAGGAACATCTGAGTGAGGAGCTAAACCACCATGAATATACTTTACACCTATGTGAGAAGGTAGGTTATGTAAAAGTTTTTTCCAAGTTGGAGCGAAGGCGTAACACCAAGAACACATTGGGTCCAAAATATAGTATAAAGTACTCATATTTTATCCTTATTAAATCAGTAGAATAGTATATCACACCTAGAGAGAAGTGTGACTTGGTTTTATATGGTAGATATAAGACGAGGTTTATTTCTTATTTATACTCTAATAAAGTCCATTAACCTGAGCATCGCTATCCATCATAAATAGTGCGTTGTTTACTACTTCATCGCCAGCCTTCAACTCACTTTTTACTATATAAGTATCAGGGTTTAAAACTTCTACATCTAGTGCTAAAGGTTCATATTCACCCTCGTACTCACCAACTACAAAGACATAAAACTTACCATTTTTTCTCATAACGGCAGTTGTGGGAAGTGTTAAAAAGCTTTTAGCTTCTGCACTCATATTTACTGTTATATACATTCCAGGCTTTAGAAGGTTTTTGTTGTTGTCAAGAGAAAGTCTAAGGGTAAAACTTTCTTCTTTTGGGTCAAGCTCCGGGTAAAGATTTTCTCTTGTAGCTTTAAATGTTTGCTTTAATGAAGGTGTCGAGAGTGTAAAAGTTTTTATATTTTGAAGTGTTTGAAGTTGGTTCTGGTGTATCTTTACTTCAACCCAAACCTTGTCTAGATTTACTACTTGAAAAAGTACAGCTTTAGCTTTAAAAGCGGAGTTGTTGTTTAATCCTTTTTTAAATATATAACCATTTGCAGGAGATAATATAGTTGTAAATTGGGATATTGTTTTATCTTTTTTTATTTGTGCAATTTCGCTTTGTGGAATATTTAAAAGAGTTAGTTTAGTTTTTGAACTACGAAGCATATTTTTTTTGCTTTGTGTGTAGTTAATAGTATTTAAGTAGTCATCTTTTGCTTTTAAAACTTCAGGAGAGTAGACTTTTACAAGCTTTTCACCCTTGTTTACTTTTTTGTATGTTTTGTCAGCATATAGTGTTTCAACGTATCCGCTAAACCTAGGACTAACGTCATAAACCATAGACTCATCTACTTTTACAAAACCAAAGCTTTTTATACTCTTGGCATCTGAGACTAGTTTTACCTTTGTAGTCTGAACATTAAATAGTTGTTCAACTGTTCTGTCTTTTGCATCTAAAAATGAGAAAAAGATAAGTATTGTTAGTAAAAGTTTCATTGTTTTGCTCCTATGAGCGCATCTAGAGATGCAGTTATTTTGTAGTATGTTGCGACCGCTTGTATGCTTTGCTCATCAAGTTTTAATTTTTTAGCCAAAAGGTCTATATACATAAAAAGGTCAGAACCACTTTTTATAGAAGAGTTTGTCAAATCAAACATATGTTGTATCTGCGGTAAGCTCTCTTTTTCTATGATATTGTAAACTCTGTATGAGTCTTGAAGCCTTGCGTATTGTGCTGATATTTTGGAATATAGAGAGTTCTCAAAATCAACTACTTCACTTTTTGCAGCAAGTGAGAGTTTTCTTGAAGCTTCTTCTTTTGAGTCTTGTGTTCCGTAGATTGGAAGTGCGAAACCTAGACTTATGTTCATGTAGTCCTCATTTGCTTCACGGTAAAAATAACCTACTTGAACAAAAGGGTCAACATTACCCGCTAACTCTTTTATTTTTACATCTGCATCTGCTTCTTTTACAATTGCGAGTTTAGTTTTGTAAGCACTGCTATCACGACTTGCATCTATGTAAAAAGCCAATTCTTTTGGTTCTTGCACTTGCATCTGTACTTCAAGAGAATCTACTTGCACAGTACTTAAATAAGAAATATTTTTGTATAAACCTGTAAGTAAGCTTTGTAGTTTACTTCTTTTGATTTTGAGTTGTGAGAGTGAAAGTTCGGCTGACATTATTCCCATATGAGACTTTGTATCACTTGTACTATAAGCAGTGTAAAGCTCAATATTTTGATGAGTTAACTTTATGTATGCATCAGTAATTTTGAGTTGTTCTTCTACTTGCCAGATGCCATAAGCTGTTTGTTTTATGGACTCAACAAGTTTTACTTTTGCTTGAGTTAGAGTAAAAGCTAGCTTTGCTTTTTTAGCATCTATTTTTTTAGATGCCGCATCTCTTTTTCCAAAGTATGGAATCTTCTGTTTAAGATTTAAAGCAGTGTATTGCATAGCTTCTATAGAACGGTTTGTAGAGTCGTCTAGTTGTATATCGCTGATACTAAGTGAAAGCTCAGGATCTGAAAAGTTTCTACTTACTTCATACTCGTTATCAACAGCACTTAGACGCATTTGTATTGCATCAAGTGAGCTGTGGTTCGCTTTTGCACTCTCTATCAAAGTTGATAGAGAAGTTGCACTTAGTAAAAGTGGAAGAAGTATTAGAACAAGGGCTTTCATTGTTTATCCTTAGATGTTTACAGAAGTCTTAGCTCTGATTTTTTTACCTGTTTTTGGTGTGATAAAGATTTGTATTTGCCAAGTACCAGCCATTGCAAAGTTTACATTAGTGCTAAATTTTCCATTACCAAGGTTTTTAGCATCTGCTACATTATCCATATAAGGCATACCAGGCATTGCTGGCATAAATACTTTAATACTAACCTCGGCATCTTTAAACTTTTCATCTATAACTATATTTAAATTGTTATAACCAGTTGTGATTGGCTTCTCTGATGTAATTAATACATTTGCAGATCTTGACTTTGCAATTTTTTCAAATGCAGCTGCCTGAATAGTACTAACTGCTAATACAGCTATTAAAAATATTTTTGTTATCGTTTTCATTTGGAATCCTTTTATGTTTTGTAAAAGAATTATATTGGTTGTTTGTGAGGGCTTTGTGAGGTATAATGTTTTATGAAAATTTTACTCTTAGAAGATGATATTGTCTTAGCAGATATATTGTTAGACTTTTTACAAGAAAACTCTTTAGTAACTCACACTTACAGTGTGAAAGAAGCTTTGACTTTAAGTGAAGAAACAGCATTTGATTTATATATATTTGATATAAATGTTCCTGATGGTGATGGCATCTCTCTCTTGAAAGAGTTAAGAAGTTTTAAGGATGGAACACCTACTATTATTATTACCGCTTTTCACGATACTAAGTACTTAAAATCTGCCTTTGAATCTGGAGCAAATGACTTTATAAAAAAGCCATTTGATTTAGAAGAGTTAGCTCAACGTATAGAAAATATCAAAAAGCACTTTGGGCTTAGTAGCTTGCTTCAAATATCTGAATTTCTGGAGTTTGACACACAAAATAATCTGCTAAAAATAGAAAATAAGACTCAGCATCTAAGCAACAAGGAAAGTTCTTGTCTGCACTACTTGTATAAAAACCGTCACAGAGTTGTAAGTGTAGATGAGATACTTCAAAATCTTTGGGAATATGATGAAATGCCCTCTGGAGATGCTATTAGAACGCTCATAAAAGAGCTTAGAAAACATGTAGGCAAAGAGCATATTTTAAATATTCGTGGGGAGGGTTACCGATATGAATAATCTTGAGAAAAAATCATTTTACTCATTTTTAGCTCTATATTTAGGTTCATCCTTTCTTTTTGTAGCTCTATCTGGTTACTGGTACTTTAGTGCGCAGAAAAATTCACTTGAAAATACAACCTACTATAAACTTCAGCATCTAGTCGATAGCATCTCAAGTAGTGTTATACATGCTCATATGAGTTCAATAGCCTTGAGCATTCCAAAAATAGAAAAAAATTATGATTATCAACTTATACCAAGTAAAGAGCAACGAGTTTATGAAAAAAAATATTTTGAAAAAGATGGCTTTAAAATTCTTGTGTCTTCATCTGTGCAAAATCATCTTGGCTTAGAGTATGTGGTAGTTAAAACTAACGAGTATGAAGAAAAATTAGAAGTTTTACAAAAAAATGTTTTGATATGGATGTTGTTGATATTTTTAACTATGGTGTTTATATCGTGGATGCTCTCAAAGCTTTTTATGCGTCCAATACATCAAAAAGTAAAAGAGATAGAAAACTTTATACAAGATGTTTCGCATGAACTAAATACGCCCATCACAGCATTAGGTATGAGTACCAAAAGAGCAGTTCAAAAGGGTGTTTATGATGAGAAAATCATTAGAAATATCTCTATAAGTACGAAACAACTCTATAGCATCTATCAATCACTTGCATACTTGAATTTTAGTACAACTAAGCAGCCATACGAGAAACTTAACTTAAAGCCTATTTTACAAAGAAGCATACAATACTACTCAGAACTAAGTAACGCAAAAAATATAAAAATAGATGCGCAGATACAAGACTCAAATTTGATAGCAGTAGATGCAAGAGTAGAACTTCTTTTCTCAAATCTTATTTCAAATGCCATAAAATATTCCATGCCTAAAACGACTATAAAGATTAGACTTAATCAAGGATTTTTTAGCATCGAAGATCAGGGAGTCGGAATACAAAAAGAAAAACTTAATGAGATATTTGAACTTTATAAAAGGGGTTCAACATTAGCAGGTGGGTTTGGAATAGGGCTAAATATAGTAAAACAGATATGTGATGAGTTTGATATAACAATCTCTGTAAACTCTGAGTTAGGTGTTGGAAGTAAATTTGAGTTGAATTGGTAGAAGAAAAAAATCTTTAATAAGTAACACCTCAAGAGGTGCTACGAAATAGGTTTAGTTTTTAGTTAAAAACTTTTACCATTAAAATACCATTAGTATTTTTGATCTTATCTAAGATGTCTTGAGAAAGATCAGTGTCTGTATCTATGATACTGTAAGCTATATCTTTTTTACTTTTGTTTAACATATCGTAAATATTGATATTGTTTTCTGCAAGTAAAGTTGTGATTACACTAAGTATATTTGGTACATTTTTATTTGCAATTATGATTCTTTTTTTATTACGTTTCTTTGGTAATTCACAATTAGGAAAGTTTACAGAATTTCTGATATTTCCATTTTCTAAAAAGTCTTTTAGTTGTGCCGAAGCCATAATTGCACAATTGTCTTCAGACTCTTGAGTTGAAGCACCAAGATGTGGAATAGGAATTATTCCATCAACTCCTAGTAAATCAGCACTTGGAAAATCAGTTACATAAGCACTAACTTTTCCAGAAGCTAAAGCAGCTTTCATATCTTCATTGTTTACAAGTCCGCCTCTTGAAAAGTTTATAAACTTAACACCGTCTTTCATCATTGAAAATTTCTCAGCGTTATACATACCTTTTGTGCTATCAAGTAAAGGAACGTGAATAGTAATATAATCAACTTCTTTTAAAAGAGTTTCCAAACCACTTGCTTTTTGAACATCACTTGAAAGTTCCCATGCAGCTTCTACTGAAAGATATGGGTCATAACCTATTACTTCCATTCCAAGTGAGAGTGCAGCATTTGAAACCATAGCACCAATTGCACCAAGTCCTACAACACCTAGTTTTTTTCCTTTTAGCTCATTTCCACCAAATTGAGACTTGCCTTTTTCCACAAGTGCAGGAACAGCTTCGCCCTCATTTTTGATTCCTTGAACCCAGTTAACACCACCGATAATATCACGTGAACTGATAAGCATTGACGCTAATACTATCTCTTTTACAGCATTTGCATTTGCACCAGGAGTATTAAAAACTACTATACCTTTTTCAGAACATTTTTCGATTGGAATATTATTTGTTCCCGCTCCTGCTCTTGCTATTGCTTTTAGAGACTCAGGAAGTTGCATATCATGCATTTTATAACTTCTTAGAACTATTCCATCTGGATTTGTAAATTCACTAGCTACTTCATACTTATCATGAGTTAGTAAATCTAAACCTTTTGTAGATATTTTATTTAGAGTTTGTATTTTATACATATAATTACCTTTAAGAATTTTCTTTTGCAAATTTGTTCATTAAATCAACTAGCGCTTGTATGCCTTCTTTTGTCATAGCATTATAGATTGAAGCTCTAAGTCCTCCGACTGAACGGTGTCCTTTTAAGCCTATCATACCAGCGTCAGTTGTTTCTTTGATAAGTTTTGCTTCTAGTTCTGCATTTTTGTCTTTGATATTAAAAGACACATTCATAAGTGAGCGAGAATCTTTTTGAGCATGAACAACATAAAAACCATTGCTATTATCAATTGCATCATAAAGAAGTGCTGCTTTTTCTTCATTGAACTTTTGAATAGCTTCTATACCACCACGTTTTTTTATCCACTTCATAATAAGTTGGATTATATAAATTCCAAATGTTGGAGGAGTATTGTAAAGTGAATTATTGTCACTATGAATTTTGTATTGAAGCATTGAAGGTAGACCTTCATTAGCATTATCTATTAACTCTTTTTTCATGATAACGATAGTAACGCCTGATGGTCCAGCATTT
>JBLIEY010000082.1:0-12583 GCA_047633475.1 Sulfurimonas sp. | reverse complement strand
GAAAGTCTACATGACTGTAGAAATCTTCCTATCTTCTTTGAGAATTTATTTTGCGAAAACTTTATCAACGCTAAATGGCATAGCTTGGTAACCTACACCTGTTCCATAAAACTTCATCTGAACAGAAGGCTCTTTAGCTCCCCATACAAACTCGTCAATTTCTGGTTTTGGAGCACCAAGAGCTTTACCTTTTGGTGTCATTCCACCCATACCTGCAGTTCCTGAATATACCATAACTGAGTTTTTGTCTGTTTGATACTCAACTATTGATGTTATTGGAGAAAACCACTCATTACCACGGCTTTTACCATATTCCCATACTTGTTGAACTGTCATTTTATTTTGGTCAATTTTATAAATAACCGCACGAGAGTATTTCATACTAGCCATTGCTGGTTGTTCTAGTCCACGGCCATCACCATTGTCAAAAACACTCATGTATACAACATCTTTATTTGATTTACTATCAATTATAAAGGCTGTATGTTGTGTCCAAGTCCAGTCGAAACCATCATTATTCTCATCTATGTATCCTGGGCACTTACTCATACCATCTTCACACTGTATTGCGTTGCCTTTTGCATCGATTGGAGTAAGAAGTTTGTCTTGAAACTCTTTTTTCCATTCTTTATGTGCACCGAAAATCCATTTAACTTTTTTATCTCTGCTTATTTTTACTACTGCTGATTGGTGACGTGCACTAACGATTATACTGTCATCATTTGCATCATAATCAACAGAGTTAACGTGTGCCCAGTTACGTCCAGGACCTGAACCAACTATGTCACCAAATTTATCTGATGTGTCTAGTTTTGCAATATCTTCAGCGCTCATTGTATGTCCTGACTGAGAAGCATCTACATTAAGACATACAGCACCTTGGTCTAGTGACTTTAGAACTATACTGCGATAAGAATCTATAATATCAAAAAGTCTCCAGTCATCAACTACTTTACCATTTTCATCTACTTCAGCAATCACATCACGAACTGTTCTAACATTTCTTCCATCTGGTCTTTTTACATTAGATGAAGCGACGCGCATAAGAAAGTGTCCATTAGGTAAAGAGTCTAATGAATGAGAAATATCATTATATGCTAGTGGTAATCTTCTGTTAAATACTTTTCTACCCATAACATCATATTTTGCATATCTTTGACCGTAACCCCAACTTAAAGATCCATCTTTATCTTGTTGAAATCCCATCATGTTACCAGTTTTATAAATATCGTTATAACTTAATAATTTGTCAGCATTAAAATACCATCTCACTTCACCATGTGTATCAACGATAAATGCATTTGAATAGTAGTTCCACTCTAAAGCACCACCAGTAGGGTTATTCCATACAACTTGTGAAGAATGCCCACCAGCTTTACCTTGAATATTATTCACAAGATATAGTCTATCGTTAAACTTTTTATCTACTTTCTTAACTTCTACTTTTGCAAATGGAAGACCACTTTGACCTTTACGTCCATTACTTGGTTGATATACTGGAGGAGCATATATAGTATATCCCTCTTTTATGTGTTTTGTTTTTCCATTATAAAGACGAGTATATTCAACTTCAACCTTATTCTTGTAATCTGGATATAAACCAAATACAGGAATACCTCCACTTAATTTTAAGTTGGCATCTGTTACATCATACTCAATAACCTGACCATCTTTTTTAGGAACAATTTTTACATGAGCGTCACTAATTACATACCCACCATCTCTAATTACAGCAGTTAAAGGAGCATAACCAAATGTATCCATTTGGACATACCCAATCTTACCTAATATTTGATAGTCTATATGAGAACCACTAGCACCACCTACAGCCATTGATGATGTTGGAGCAACTGTCATTATTAATCCTGCAACTAATGCAGAAGATATAATTTTACTTATCGTCATTACAAATCCTTTTTTTATCTTTTCTTAAGATGTTTTTAATTCGACTCTGTAATTGTAGTGCACAAATAAAAGCAAAGTTTTGTTTGAAATCAAAAGAATAAGAATTAGTTTTGTTTATAATACTAAAATAAAAGACCCCCTCTTTTCCCCCCTTATCTTTTGCTACAATTTCACAATTGGAGCGCATTAATGCAAGAATTAAAATTATTTTTCAACCTAAATGATAGTGAACTTAAATCTATGCTGGACTTTAGCTATAAGAAAAATTATAAAAAAAAAGAGATACTTTTTTATGCAGATGAAAAGGTAAACCACTTTTATTTTCTTAGTAAAGGTAGCGTTGTGGCTTACCAAGTTGACAATAATAATAAAAAAATTGTTTGGCATATTTTTCAAGCCCCTTGCTTGATAGGTGAAGGTTTTGTATTACAAGAAAAAAAAAGAAAAACAGCCTTTAATACAGAATGGTTAAGCAATGGATCTATTATTAAAATTGATAATGAAAAATTTGAACGTCATTATATGCAAAACTCAAAAGTACTATTGGTAATGCTAAAATCTGTTAGCTTAAAGTTGGCAAATTATCGTCATTTCGTTTTAAATGAGAAATTCTTTAACATTTCTGAAAAAATTGCTTATTTTATGATTCACTATCCAGCATTGGCACAAAGTTTAAAACTTGGAGAAATCTCAGATATTTTAAATATTCAACAACCTACCCTCTCCAGAGTCCTAAAAGAATTCCGAGAAGAAGGCTTAATTGAAGAAAAAAAGTATAAGATTATTATAAAAGATGAAGAAAAATTGCATGCACTTTATCAAAATAAATTTGATTAGATTTTTTACTGCTTAATATAAATATTAAAGAGAGGCTATCGCTTCTCTTGTTAACTCTGTTATTTTAGAAAAGTTTTTCTTAGCTATCAAGTCCGATGGAACTATCCAACTTCCACCAACGCACAAAACATTCTCTAATGCTAAATACTCTTTAACATTTTGTGCATTCACACCGCCCGTTGGACAAAAAACTACATCTTTAAATGGTGCGCTAAATGATTTTAGAGCATTAACTCCGCCAATTATATTTGCAGGAAATAGTTTAAAAGCATCATAACCATATTCTAAGCCTGTCATGATTTCACTTGCCGTTGCTACGCCTGGTAAAAGAGGGATGCTATTTTTATACTCAGCCAAGTTTCTTGTTAAGCCTGGACTTATAGCAAAGCTTGCACCAGCATCTTCTACTATCTTAAACTGCGAAGCATCTAAGACTGTACCAGCTCCAGTAACCGCTTCTGGAAATTCTTTACAAACTGCTTTAATAGCATCTACTGCACATGAAGTTCTAAGAGTAATCTCAAAAATATTTATGCCACCTTTTAACAGTGCTTCACTTAGATGCAAAGCTTCTTCAACTGAATTTACACTAATAACTGGGATGATTTTTGACACTTGCATAATCTCTCTTGCACTTAACATGACTCACCTCCATTTAAAGAAAAACTACATGCACCCTCTTCTGCGCTACTACAACTAGCTCTCATAACAGCAAAAAGTTCTCTTCCAACGCCGTAGTTATTTTTAGATAAATCAACATCTTTTACTTGACGATTACTAATCTCACTATCTTCTACATCAAGAGTCAGTATACCTTTTATGCAATCAAGAGTAATAATATCGCCATCAAAAATCTTAGCAAGAACACCACCATCTTTTGCTTCTGGACATAAATGAATTGCAGATGCAACTTTTCCAGATGCTCCAGACATTCTACCATCTGTCACAATAGCCACTTTAAAGCCTTTGTCTTGCAAGGCTCCCATAGATGGTAAAAGACCATGGAGTTCAGGCATTCCATTTGATTTTGGACCTTGGTATGGTAAAACAGCCACAAAGTCCATCTCAAGTTTTCCAGCTTTGAAAGCCTCTTTAAGTGCCTCTTGAGAATAAAATACTTTTGCTGGAGCTGTAATAACTCTATGTTGTTCTTTGAGAGCTGATGTTTTTATAATACTTCGACCTATGTTTCCATCTAAAACTCTCAAACCACCTTCTTTAGAAAAAGGAGATTCAACACTACTTATAACATCTGTATTTAAAGATTTTGCAGGAGATGGCTTGAAATATAATTTTTTATCTTTTAGATATGGTTCTTGTAAATATGTGCTTAAACCTTTACCCATAACAGTGTTAACATCTTCGTGTAATAGTCCAACACTTAACAACTCAGCAATAACAACTGCCATGCCACCAGCTTGATGAAAGTGGTTTACATCAGCACTTCCATTTGGATACATTCTACATAAAAGTGGCGTTATTTTTGAGAGTGAATCAAAATCATCCCAAGTTAGAACTATGCCACAAGCACGAGCCATTGCTACTAGATGCAGAGTATGATTTGTAGAGCCTCCAGTTGCTAAAAGTCCAACTATCGCATTTACAAAACTTTTCTCATTTATGAGTTTTGAGATTGGAGTATAGTTATCTCCTAAAGGTGAGTAATCTAAAAGTTTAACAGATGCTTCTTCTGTAAGAACATCTCTTAATGGCGTGTTTGTATTTACAAAAGAAGCACCAGCTAGATGCAGACCCATTATCTCCATAAGCATCTGGTTTGAGTTTGCAGTTCCATAAAAAGTACAAGTTCCAGCTGAATGATAAGAAGCACTCTCAGCTTTTAAAAGAGCATTCTCATCAACTTTTCCTTCTGCAAAATCTTGGCGTATAGCCGCTTTTTCAGAGTTGCTTATTCCTGAGGGCATCGGACCAGCAGGAGCAAATATAACAGGTAAATGTCCAAAACTCATAGCACCTATAAACATTCCTGGTACTATTTTGTCACAAACTCCAAGCATAACTGCGCCATCAAACATGTTGTGAGAAAGAGCTATAGCTGTACCCATCGCAATGTTATCACGAGAAAAAAGACTAAGCTCCATTCCCGGTTGTGACTGAGTAACACCATCACACATTGCAGGAACTCCACCTGCAAACTGCGCTGTTGCACCTTTAAAAGCTAAAGCACGTTTAATAATGGAAGGATAATTTACAAAAGGCTGATGTGCTGAGAGCATATCGTTGTATGCTGAGATAATAGCAATGTTTTCTTTTTGCATAGACTCTAAATTTTCTTTCTCATGAGCCGAGCATGGAGCTATGGCATGAGCCAAGTTACTGCATCCCAAATGAGAACGTTCTACTGTTTTATGATGAGCTTCATCCATTCTCTTTAAGTATACTTGTCTACTTTTTGCAGAACGACTTATGATATTTTGAGTAATCTTTTCTAATCTTTCATCCGTTTTAATCTGCATAATAAACCTCTAGTAGTGGTGTTTGTTGTTGCATCATTGCAACTATGGGCAATTTAGAGATATCATCTGATTCTGAAGCTTTTAAGAAAACTTCTTTTTTCTTTTTACCCTCTATATGTAAAAAAAGATGTTGTGTACTTAGAAGATAGTTTTTACTTAAAGTGACACGTTCTTTTGGCTCAACTGTAGCTGTTGAAGCACAAACAAAATCATCTGTGCTTAGCATAAAAGCTAGTTCTTTTGAATACGGAAAAAAGGAAGCTGTATGTCCATCAAGTCCCATTCCGAGGATAACTACATCGAGCGGACTTGAGAGTTTTTCAAATGTTACATTTAAAGCAGTTATGCTATCTTTAGCAAACTGCCCATTTGTTTTAAGATGAAAAAATCTTGCTTTTTCTGCCTTGTTGATTAGAAAGTTATCGCGAACTAATTTTTCATTACTTTGAGTACTTAAAGGATCAACCCAACGTTCATCGACCAAAGTAACTCTTACTTTATGCCAGTCTAATTCGACACAGGAGAGCTTGTTTAGGAGTTTTTTAGGAGTAGAACCACCAGATAAAACTAAAGTAGCATAATCTTTTTCTTTTATACCTGCGGATAAACACTCTATAATCTTATCTTTTAAAGAGTCAGTTAAACAATCTGAATCATTAAAACTCTTAAAATCAAAGTAATTATTCGCCATACCAACTTCTCCCATCTTTTTCTATCATTGCTATAGATGCTGATGGTCCGTTTGTTCCTGCTTGATAAAACCTTGGCTTTATGTCTTCTTCTTTCCAGCCATTTATGATTTTATCTGTCCAAACCCATGCAGCTTCTACTTCATCTCTACGCATAAAAAGTGTTGGATTATTACGTACTACATCAAGGATTAGATGTTCATATGCTTCAGGTACTCTAGGAGCATTTGCCACTATATTTAAATCCAGTTCTACTTTTCTAAGCCTCATTCCTTCACTTAGTCCTGGAACTTTGTTCATAATAAACATTGAGATAGACTCATCTGGTTGCAGACGAATAACAAGCTTATTGCTCTCTATACAAGAACCACCATTTGGAAAAATAGAATGTGGGATTGCTTTAAAATCTACTACAATCTCGCTGTAACGCTTACTCATTCGCTTTCCAGTTCTCATATAAATTGGTACGTCATTCCAACGCCAGTTATCTATGTCAACTCGAAGTGAGACAAAGGTTTCAGTATCACTTTTTGGATTTCCGCCATCTTCTTCAAAAAAACCTGGAACTGCTTCTTTTCCAATCGCTCCGGAGCTATACTGACCACGAACGGTTTTGTTTTTTAAGTCACTTCCCTCTATAAAACGAAGCGAACGAATAACTTTTAGTTTTTCATCTCTAACACTATTTCCATCAAGAGAACAAGGTGGTTCCATTGTCATCAAACAAAGCAGTTGCATAAGATGGTTTTGCATCATATCTCTCATAGCTCCATAATCATTATAGTAACCCCATCTTCCCTCAAGTCCAACGCTCTCAGCGACAGTTATCTGAATATGGTCAATATACTGAGCGTTCCATATGTGAGCAAAAAGCATATTTGAAAAACGTAGAGCTAAAATGTTTTGTACAGTATCTTTTCCTAAATAGTGGTCAATTCTAAAGATAGCAGACTCATCAAAATACTCTGAAACCTCTTCGTTAATTATGCGTGAAGATTCTAAATCTCGCCCTATTGGTTTTTCTAAAACTACTCTTGAAGTTTCTTTGATAAGTTTAAATGAGTTTAGGTTTTTGCATATTGGACCAAAAAGAGATGGAGATGTAGATAAGTAGTTTATTCTTTCTCTTTGTGGATATTTATCTAGAAGAGATGCTAAGTTACTGTAAGAGTTGGCATCTGTTAAATCAGTTTGAACATAGTATAGATGCTGCGCAAAAGAGTCAAAAAAAGCTTTGTCCCAACAATCTGCTTTTAGATTTAGCTTGAGTTTTTCTTCCATCAACTCTATATGTGTTTCTTTTGAACACTCACTACGAGATACAGAGACAATCCTACTCTCACTAGAAATATACCCATCTTTACACAGATGGTAAAGTGCCGGCATTAACTTACGAAGAGCCAAATCACCATGTCCACCATAAATGACAATATCACATATTTTATTTTCTGACATATATAACCTTTGTACTATTATGCCTAAATTAGAGCTTTATTTATGAAGTCATTTGATTAATTCTTAATCATAGAAAACTAAGGATAAAAGAACAATTAAATAAATTTAGCTTTTGCTTTTTTTTAATCATTTACATTAGTTGTAGAATTTTTAAACAATATATATAATAATTTTCTATATATATTGTGTATTATATACTAAAGATAGAGGAGATAGGTTGATTGACAAAACTTTTTTAATTGTATGTTGCATAATTATTTTATCACTTGGCCTGATGAATACTTTATCTTTTATAGTAATAATTCCATTAATACTGATTATAACTATTTGGATTTATGATTTAAAACAAACTCAACATTCACTATGGCGTAATTTTCCAGTGATTGGACGCTTTAGATGGATACTTGAAGAACTTCGTCCACCAATACGACAATACTTTATAGAATCTGATATAGATGGGGTTCCATTTGACAGACAAACAAGAGGCTTAGTATATAGAAGATCAAAAAAAATGCTGAGTAATATTCCTTTTGGGACGAAGCAAGATGTCTATAAACCAGGTTATGAATGGATAGGTCATTCACTAAAAGCAAAAAAAGCTAAAGAGCTTGAGCAAAATCCAAAAGTACTTATTGGTGGAGAAGCGTGTACGCAGCCCTATGAATCGTCGATACTAAATATTTCAGCTATGAGTTTTGGAGCATTAAGCGCTAATGCTATTCTTGCTTTAGGTAATGGTGCAAAAATTGGTGAATTTGCTCTTAATACTGGGGAGGGAGGAATCAGTAGCTATCATCTTCAAACAAATGCAGACCTAATATGGCAAATTGGTACAGCATATTTTGGTTGTCGTGATAAAGATGGCAATTTTGATTTAGAAACATTTAAAAAAAAGGCCTCTAAGCATAATGTAAAAATGATTGAAATTAAACTTTCTCAAGGAGCTAAACCTGGTCATGGAGGAATCTTACCTGCACAAAAAAATACACCAGAAATAGCAGAAGTTAGAGGGATAGAAGCTTATGTACAAGTTGATTCTCCACCAATACACTCCAGCTTTTCAACAATGCCTGAATTTATGAAGTTTATAGAACTATTAAGAGTTTCCAGTGGTGGTAAGCCAGTAGGTTTTAAACTCTCTATTGGTAGAAAAGAAGAGTTTATTGAAATTTGTAAGGCTATGATAGAAAGTGGAATAACACCTGACTTTATAACTGTTGATGGAAGTGAAGGAGGAACAGGAGCTGCTCCATTAGAATACACAAATTCAGTAGGTATGCCATTGCGAGATGCACTTGTTTTTGTTGTAGATACACTTAATGGATATGACTTAAAAAAAGATATTAAAGTTATTGCATCTGGAAAAATAACTAATGGAATGGACATAGCCAAAGTTTTAGCAATTGGTGCAGACTTATGTGCTAGTGCAAGGGGAATGATGTTTTCACTTGGATGTATTCAAGCTATGCAGTGTCATAAAAACAGCTGTCCAACAGGAATCGCAACACAGGATAAAAAACTTTCAAAAGGCTTAGACGTAAGTGATAAAAAGCAAAGAGTTGCCAATTTTCATAAAGGTACAGTTGAGAGTTTTATAGAGATACTTGCATCTACAGGGATGCAATCTTCGCAAGAACTAAAAAGAAAACATATATTTTACAGAATTAATCAGACTGAGTATAAACGTTACGATGAACTCTTTGTACCCATAAAACAGGGGAGTCTCTTAAACTAAGAGAAGCTAAATATGAAACTATTTTAATAGCTTAATAGTAAAACAAGCTCCATCTTTATTGTTCTTCACTTCAAGAATACCTTTTAAATGTTTTTGAATAATCATCTTACTCATATAAAGTCCTAAGCCTGTACCATTCTTCTCTTCTTTTGTTGAGAAGTAAGGGTCAAATACTTTTTCTAATATATTGGCATCTATCCCCCCACCGTTATCACATATTTCTGTATTAATATATTTGTCATCTTCATATGCTCTTACATATATAGTAGGATTTTCACTCTCGTTAGATACTAAAGCATCTTTAGCATTGGTAATGATATTAACAAGCACTTGCATTAACTCTCTTTCAAAAGCATTTACTTTTGTTTGTGTCTCAAAAGTTATCTTTAGTCCTATACTATGGTTTCTAAGACTATCTTGTACTATAGATAAAGTTTTATCCAATATATCTTTGATATCAACTTTGGATATTTCTTTGTCTGGTTTAAAGAAGTTTCTAAAGTCGTCTATTGTTTGTGAGAGATGCTGTGTTTGTTCAGAAATATTATTTGCGTATTGTTCAGCTTCACTTGCATTGAAAGTATTTAGTGCAATATCTAGTAGCATATTATTCGCACTCATTGCTATTGTAGAGAGCGGTTGTCTCCATTGATGAGCTATCATACCAATCATCTCTCCCATCGCAGCGTGACGAGATTGACTAATTAGCATCTCATCTTTGCGTTTTAGTTCTGTGATATCCATAGCAGACGTTATAATTCTTCTCTTACCATCAACCAATCCTAGTGGTGCGGTATATACTTTCCAAGTCATTACATCTCTATTTTTAGTTAAAAAAGTAAACTCACCATCATCTACTTTTTGTGTTATTTCATAAATTGAATCGGTATGTTTTATCATGCTAATCCTGCTTTGTTCATTAACACATATACTATCAATCCAAGCCTTGATAGTAGGAACATCTTCTAATGAATAACCAGAAGAACTAACCCAGGCTTGGTTAAGAATAAGAATCTTTCCGCCTTCTTCAGATATCATTATAGGATTTGGTGCTTCATGTATAATAGTTTCTAATTCTAGTTTTTTCTGTTGGAGTAGTTCTTTTTGAAGTAGTAGTTTTTCTTTATATACAACCTGATCTGTAATATCGTGAATATAACCATGCCACAAAATGCTTCCATCCTCTAGTTTTTCTGGTTTTGCTTGCCCACTAAGCCAGCGTAATCCTTTTTCTGGCAAGTTGACTCTGTATTCTAAACACCAATCTTTCATACTCTTTTTTGAATCTTCAACTGTTGTTGCTATCTTTTCTATGTCATCAGGATGAACCCTACTAAAGGCGGATGTTGGGTCTTTAAGTACCTCTTCCGTGGTCCTTTCCCATATATCTTTAGTGTTACTACTTACATAAGGAAATGTTATTTTACCATCTGGATAAATTCTGTATTGATAAATAACTCCTGGTATGTTTTGTGTAAGTTTATAAAGGGTTCCGAAACTTTCTTCAAGTTTTTGTTCTAAATCTTTTTGTTCAGTTATATCATCAATAACACCACTCCATAAAATACTACCGTCTGCAAGCTTTTCTGGTGTTGATTTTCCATGAAGCCAACGTAGGCCTTTCTTTGGTAGATTGACTCTATACTCTATGTTCCATTCTTGTAATTTTTGTGCTGATTCATTAGTGGTAGCTTCAAATGTATCTATATCATCTTTGTGTGTACATCTAAATATATAACTTCCATCTTTAACAATATCTTCTGAAGAGATTTCATATACATTTTCAATGCCTTTACTTGCATAAGTAAACCTTGAACTTCCGTCTGTGTCAAGTTTATACTGGTAAATAGCTCCAGGAATGTTTTCTGTTAATTTGTAAAGTTTTTCATAGCTTTGAGCAAGTTCTTGTTCTAAAGCTTTTTGTTCAGTGATGTCTTGGAAGCTTCCAACTATTTTTGTAATACCATTCTTGTCAATAATCCTAACCCCACGACAATCAACCCATCGAGTTTTACTATCTGTATCTCTTTTAATTCTGTATATCATTTGATGTGGAGTTCCATCATGACAAGCGGACATTAGTGAGTTATATAGTGCAGGCCAATCATCAGGATGAACTACCTTAGAAAGAAATTCAGGACCAACTGAAGTATCCTTATCAATACCACAAATCTGTCTCATTTCAGTAGACCAATCTGCTTCCATACTCTTAACATCTAAAGACCAGTTGCCAATTTTTGCAAGCTCTTGAGCTTGGAGCAACTGAGCTTCGCGTTCTAGTAGTTGTATATTTTTTGTTTCAAGTTCAAAACGTCTTTTTTCAAGTTCTTGTTCTAAGTTCTTTTCATAAGTGATATCTCGATCTATGCCTTCATAGCCTAACCATACACCATTTTCATCATATACAGGTATTGCATTTGTTTTAAGAATGACAATTGAACCATCTTTATGTATATTTGCATTTTCAAGTTCTTTAATTGGAGCACAATTAATACTTAAATCTCTAAATATATTTGATACCCTTAAAGATTCTTCTTCTCTCATAAAATAAAAAGGAGTCTTTCCAATTACTTCTTCTGCTGTATAGCCTAAGAGATCAAATATATTTTGGCTACAATATGTATATCTGCCAGAGGTATCAACTGCCCATAACCAACCACTAATATTTTCAATAATTTTTTTGTATTGCAAAATTGAACCTCTACTTTTTACTATTAAGAGCTATTTTATCTTACACTACATGATATATTTCTTAATATATTTTGATTAAACCATTTATCATCAAGGAAGCTTATCTTACTTTGTATCTTTCTCTAAACCTCTTAATGAATCGGAAGAAGCTTTGTTGGCTCTATCATATGCTCCGTCGTCATGATAGACATCATGGTAAATATTTTTACTAGAACAAGCACTTAAGCCAAACCCTATAATAACAAATATAGCAAACGTAAGTCTTTTCATTAAATCTCTCCATTGCATAAATATAAGAAGATTATAGCACACTTACCTCTACACTTGAGACTTACTTAAATGATGAAATTAGACTAAAGGGTAAGTGATGATTAGTATATATAATAGAGACCTATTAGCGGATAATAAAGAACATTTATTTTAGTTCTTTGGGTGTAAAACCATTCCATTTTTTGTATGCTCTATAAAAAGAACTGACTTCAGAATATCCCAATAAAATAGAGATTGTAATATCATCAAGGTTTGTATTTAATATATAATGTTTTGCTAATCTATTTCGTACAGTACAAAGAGCCGTACTAAAAGTTTTTGATTCTGTTTTTAAATAATTTTGCAAGGTTCTAGGTCCTAAATTTAAATTTGAAGCTATTAACTCTATTGTGATTTCTTTATCTCCAATATTATTTAGTATTTCTTTTTCTACTTTGTTATACCAAGAAATATTTTCAATTTGGCTAAGTATTACATTTGCTTGGGCTTCGAAATATTCAAGCATTGCAGGATTTGCATTAGCT
>JBLIEY010000081.1:0-12668 GCA_047633475.1 Sulfurimonas sp. | reverse complement strand
TTGCTCCAAGTGTTGTTACAGACTCTGACCTAGTAAAAGAAGCTGCAAAATATAATGATAATTTTGAGAAACTCCTTGAAAAAGTCAATAAGTAAACAAAGAGTAGAATTTCTACAATCTTTAGAGGACTTTAGAGGTTACTCTGACTTAACCATAAAAAGTTACGATGAGGCTATAAAAGAAGCACTAAAGTATGTGGAAATTTTTGAAGAAAAAAAATCAACTATCATAAATTTGATGCCATACCGTATAAAGATATCTCATCTAAATTCAAAAACAATTAGTAAAAAACTTAGTGCAATTCGAACTTTTGTAAAGTTTTTAAATGACAATGATATGAAAGTTTCTCTAAGAGCTGATGAAAGCATAAAAGTAGCAAAAACACTTCCTAAGCCTATATCACATAAACATATACTTGAAGCCTTAGATCATACTAATTTTTATGAGACTTTAGTTGTTACTATGCTTTACTCTTTAGGGCTTAGAATTTCTGAACTTTCTTCTTTAAAATTAAGTGATATATCTGATGAATGGATTAGAGTTTTAGGTAAAGGAAATAAACATAGGGATGTACCGCTTTTGCACACAAGCAAAGTGTTAATAGATGAATATCTTAGCAATAATTATCCAAAAATATTTCTTTTTGAAGCAAATGATGAAAGATTAAGCGAAAACAGTCTAAGATATACCGTTAATAAAGTCTTTAAAAGAGTCGGACTAAAAGTCACGCCTCATCAGTTACGTCACTCTTATGCAACGGCACTTTTAAACTCTAGTGCACCCATAGCTGACGTAAGTGAATTATTAGGTCATTCGAGTATGTCAACAACACAAATATATACAAAATTAGGTAGTGCATTGAAACAACAAAACTATAACAAAGCACATCCCCTTTGCGGAGATGAGAAGTGTTAAGTAAATTTTTTGAATCTTTATATAATAAAGTATTTGTCAATATTGTTGTTGAGCGTTCACAGACCACTATATATGCAGAAGAGTGTAATAAAAAAGGCATAGTTAGCAGCGGATCTGAGAGTTTTGATACAACACAGTTAAGTAATAAAATGTATGAATATATAAGCTTAATAATTTCAGAATCACCATTTTATTATATAGCTATTTTGGATACTTCAGATACTCAAGGGGCTTTTCCAACTTCTTCAAGTAAAGATATGTCTGCTTTTTGTGATATTGAAGCATCTAAGTACATTTGTCATAAAAATGATTGGACATACTATACGGCAAAGTCTGATTTAAATTCTTTACAAAAAACCTACTCAAAAATTGGTATAGATTTTATATTTTCTCCCTTTTTAATTTTGTCAAATTTCTTTAAAGATAAGATAGATAATACCCTTTCTCTTTACATTCTTTTAGAAGATAATTACATCAGTATATGTGTGTTTGACAATGGTAAATTATTATATGGTGAACATATAGATATGGAACATAGAGATGAGGAGGAATCCCTTCTTATGGATGACGCTAATGATGAAGATATAGATATTGAACTAGATTTAGATGGGAACATAGACTTAGAAGATATAGATGCTATGAATGATATTGATGGTTTAGATGACTTTGGAGATATTGAAGACTTAGATAGTATCGACGAAATTGACGAATTTGCAGAAGCAGAAGATGAAGCAGAACTTGTATACAAAAATGAACAACCTTCTCCAGCATCTGAGGTAGGTAGTTTTAATGAGGACTACCAAAGATTTTCACTTATTCAAAGCTCTGTAAATAGATTTTATAAAGATAAAAAATATGATAGTAAATTTGTTGAGAGTGTTTATATAGCAGATGGAGTAGGAGTTAGTGGAGATTTAAAAAGATACTTAGAAGAAGAGATATTTCTTAGTGTATTTGTAAGGCATTTAGATTTGGGCGCAGAAGTCTGTGAGTTAGCAAAGGCAGAGTTATAATGAAATATAGCTATATAAAGCCAAGAAAAAAGAATGTTTTTTCATCAGAATTACAGTTACTTTTTAGTTTTTTTAGCATTACTATCTTAATGCTCTTATTGACTTATTTATTCTTGGTTTTTAAAGATTACAGGTTTAATCAAAATCTAAATACTATTGTTCAAACAAAAACTGAGCTAAACAATGATATAGCTAAAATGAAAGCTCAGATTACTTTTATAGAAAAAGAACTTCTTTTATCTGAGAGTATAAGCACAAAAAACACTGTTTTAAAAGACTCTATTGCAAATCTATTTGATTTAGTACCCCAGAGGATAACACTCTCAGAAGCGTCTTTACTAAAAGATGGACTTATACTTTACGGTATCACTCCCAATAAAGATATCTATAACTTTATGCTTCAGGCTCCACTTCGTTCTATATTTCATAGAACATATAGCAGCTTTTATCCTGCGAAAAATGGATGGCTAAACTTTGTATCTACGAACTACATTGACGAAAGTGAATTAGAAGCTAAAGAATTAGATAAAAAAGAAGAGGTTAATGATGAAAATTGATATCTCAAGACAAAGTGTTCATTTACTTTTTTTATCAATACTTCTACTTGTATTTGTTCTTTTATTCTCATTCATTGTATTGATTCCTGAAGGGAAAAATTACAGAGAACAAAGAACTGAAGTAAATAAAGATAGAGCTGAATTAAATAGATATAAAGATTTTTGTGCATCTACACTTGAAAAACTTAAACAGCTTCAATCTGATAATTCACATATTATTACTGCATTTGAGAACACTTTTAACCCAGATAAGTTTGAAAAACAGCATAGTAGTTATTTCACTTCACTAAAACTTGTTCAAAAAAAAGCATTTGAACAAGAGGATGATTTTGTAGTATATGAAGTAAATACAACTTCTTCTATTAATTCTCCACAAAGTTTTTATGACTTTTTAGATGCGGTGAATAAAGGTGATTGGGTTATAGGAGTTAATTTTCCTATAAACTTTAAAAGAGATCATGAAATGATAAGTTCATCATTTACCATGAAAGTTTATACCACTAAAAAACTCTCAGCTGAGTAGCTTTTTTACTTCTATAAATTTTTTTTCATTTTTATAAAAAAATGTACGAAGTTTAGGGTCTATTTTTAGAACTCTACACTCTTCTTTAAATTTATTTGTCATACTTATTTTAGCTTCATCTTGAGAATAAGGTACTATAAATAAATACTCTTTATTATGGCTAACTATAAACTTTCTACCAACTATTAAACTTTTTGCATCTTTTAATAGCTCTCTTTCATTAGCACTTAACATATACTGTTTTGATTTTAAAATTTTGTCTATGACAAATATATTAGCTCTTGTCGTTTTTTGACTTATAAAATATGTAAAATTGTCTAGATACTCAATCTTAACTTCTGGGATTAATGCTTCTCTATCTTCATCGAGATACTCAAAGCTTTTTTTTATTCCATTTAGATATTTATCAAGAAGAGGAATTGAATGATTGTGTCTAAAAGAGTTTCTTTTAATTGATTTATCTTTGTTTGTTTCATCTTCAAAATATTTGATTTTATGCGCGTCTAAATATTTATATAATTCCTGCTTGTCAAGATGCAAAAGAGGGCGAACTAAAGTGTAAGAATCTCTTTGTTGGACTTTTTGCATTCCTGCTAGCTCTGCACATCCTGCACCTTTACAAAATTGCATTAGCATCCACTCAAATCTATCCCCAAGATGGTGTGCAGTTAAAAGGTTTTCATAGTTATACTTAGAGATTAGTTCTTCAAAAAAATCATATCTAATCTCTCTTGCTTTTGATTCAAAGTTTTTATCAATTTTAGGAGCTACAAGTGTGTGACATACTAAGTTATTTATAGATGCTAACTCTTTTGCATATTCAACTTCTTGGATACTTTGACTTCTTTGATTGTAGTTGACTATGGCAATATCAAACTTTATATTATGTTTTAAAAGTAAAAAGAAGAGGCTTGTTGAGTCCGCTCCTCCAGAGAAAGCTAAAAGGTTTTTTTTATTTTTTAATACATCTAATGAAGATAATTTAAGCATCTGAGTAAATCTTAATTATTGTCGTAAAGTTGCAATAAGTCTATTTTTATTTAAGAGTAAATCTAAGGCATCACTTATCTCTTTACAAACTATATCACTGTTTAGCATAGCTTTAGTACTGCAACCTTCATCACCTATGAGCGCAATAGAGATAGCTGCCTCTTGTAGCATCTGGGCATCATTACTTCCATTTCCTACAGCAATACAATTTTGTGCACCTAAGCTTTGAATGTATGTAGCTTTTTCTAAAGTATGATTATTACTGATAAGAATATTTATTTTAAGATTAAAATCTTTTAGTTGTGTCTGAACGCTTCCAAAAGTATCTGAGGTTATAACATGAACACTTAGAAGTGTAGAGAGCTCTTCTAATCGCTCTTTTACTTCAACTTTAAACACACCATCTTTTGCGAGTGTACCATTGTAATCTAAAACTAG
This sequence comes from Sulfurimonas sp., assembly GCA_047633475.1. Taxonomy (GTDB): domain Bacteria; phylum Campylobacterota; class Campylobacteria; order Campylobacterales; family Sulfurimonadaceae; genus Sulfurimonas. The sequence continues at coordinate 8,232 of JBLIEY010000081.1, read as the reverse complement.
ATGTTTTAGGCTCAACTCTTTAAAGCCTGGTATATTTATGTTTAGTGAAGGCAATTCAGGCATCTGAGTAAATCTTAATTATTTACTGTAGCAGTTAAAATATTTCCTACTATCCCAGTAACTTTAGCTTTATAAATTTTACCAAACTCTAAATCTTCATCTTTTGCTCTGTCATTAACATAAATCTCGCCATCAATTTCCGGTGCCCAGATTGTTTTTTTTGCACTAAGAAGATATTCATGCTCATTACTTTCGCCATCTATAATAAGTTCTATCTCTTTTGTGATTTCATTTTCAAGAGATTTTTTAGTACTTGCAGATGCAAGGTCACCAAGTATTTGAGCTCTAGATGCTATAGTTTCAGCTGGGATTTTATTTTCCATATCATAAGCTGGAGTTGTCTCTTCATCGGAGTATGCAAAAACACTGATTCTGTCAAAACCAAAAGAAGATACAAACTCACACATCTCATCAAACATCTCTTGTGTCTCATTGGGGTGTCCAACGATTAAACCTGTTCTTACGAAAGAATTTGGAAGTGATCTCATAAAGTCTAAGAGCTCTATAGTTTTTTCTTTTCCAAAACCACGCTTCATAATACGAAGCATATCATCATTTATATGCTGTATCGGCATATCAAAGTAGTTATGAAAGATTTCACTTTTCGCTATATTTTTTAACAGTGAAATAGTAGTTGTTGAAGGATAAAGATAGAGTATTCTAGCACTTTTAACACCCTCTATAAGCTCAACTCTTTGGATAAGCAGACTTAGTCCATCTTTAATGTTTTGATCTCTAAGGAATGAAGAACTATCTTGTGAAACAAAACTAAAATCATAATAACCTTTATTTACAAGACCTTCAACCTCTTTAGCAATAGAATCTAAATTACGAGAGTGCAGTTTACCTTTGAAAGATGGAATAGCACAGAAACTACAAGTTTGGTTACAACCCTCAGATAGTTTTATATAAGCATGGTAAGTTGAACCAGTTACAACTCTTTCACATCCATCAATAAGAAAAACTTCATCTGTGAAACGACTTTTTTTCTCTTTGAGTAGTTCGTCTATATGGTCATAATCACCAACACCAGTAAAAATATCTACTTCTGGCATCTGAGTTGCTAAGTCATCTTTATAACGCTCGCTTAAACATCCTGCCATTACTAAAACAGAATCTTTTTTTCTTGCATCATGAAGACTAAGAACAGTATTAACTGACTCTTCTTTTGCGGCATCTATGAAGCCACAAGTATTTACTATAATTACATCTGCCTCTGACTCATTGTCTGTAAGTTCAAAGTTTTGAAGTTTTCCCATCATTACTTCAGTATCGACAAGGTTTTTTGTACAGCCAAGAGAGACTATATGAAGTTTGTTGCTCATTATTATCACTTATATTTTTTTTGACATTATATCTAAATCTATGATTTCTAGCTCGTAGAGCTTAGCTTTAGTGTCAAAGCGACTAGTGTATAGTATAATTGCGTCATGAAAATATATGATGTAATTATATTGGGTGCAGGTGCGAGTGGCTTAATGTGTGCTGCCCATTTAAATAAAAAAATTAGTGTAGCAATTGTTGACGTAAATGCTAAAGTTGCCCAAAAAGTAAAAGTGTCTGGTGGAGGAAAGTGTAACATTACAAATGTTAGTGTTTCTAAAGATAATTTTGATGGAGATTCGGAGCTAATCTCAAGTGTGTTGGAACGTTTTTCAAAAGATGATTTATTGGATTTTTTACAAAAAAATTCTTTAACTCCTGTAATAAGAAAAAACAGATATTATTTTTGTGAAAATTCTTCTGATGAAATTATAAATATTTTAAAAAAATTGACACGAGATCAAGAACTTATTTTAAATACAGATATATTAGAAGTCTCAAAAAGCAATGATGTCTTTGAGGTTAAAACAGACAGGGGAACTCTAAAAGCAAAAAGAGTTGTAGTTGCTACAGGTGGTAAAAGTTATAGAACTCTTGGTGCAAGTGATATTGGACTAAAAATTGCAAAAAGTTTTGATATACAAACAAAAGAATTTACTCCTGCTCTTGTTGGTTTTACCGTTCAAAAAGATCAGTTTTGGATGAAAGAGTTGAGTGGTTTAAGTTGTTATGTAAACATAAAAGTAGAAGGTAAAGTCTTGAATGAAGATTTACTATTTGCACATAAAGGCATTAGTGGACCTGTTGTTTTATCTGCATCTTTGTATTGGAAAAAAGGGAATCTCGGCATAGATTTTCTTCCAAATATAAATATATTACAACTAACTAATGGAAGTAAAAAACTAATTAGCTCAGTTATACCTTTACCTAAAAGACTATCTGTAGCTATATTAAAAGCAATAGATGTAGAAGATATGGAGTGTAAGAAACTTACACAACAAGCAAAAGAGAAACTTTTATCTATACACAACTATGAGTTCTCACCTGCTGGAAATTTTGGTTTTACAAAAGCTGAGGTAAGTAGAGGTGGAGTGGAAGCTTTTGAGCTCTCTTATGACTCTTTAGAAGCAAATAATGTAAAAAAATTACACTTTATAGGTGAAGTTGCCGATATAACAGGAGAACTTGGTGGATACAACTTCCAATGGGCTTTTAGTAGCGGTGTCATCTGCGCTAGAGAAATCAATAGGTTGCCTTGACTTTTTAAACAAAGCAGGTTAAAACAATATTATATACAAGGATGTATTATGAACAAAATATTAAGAAATATGGCATTTTCTGCTATATTACTAACGTCGTCACTATATGCAGAACTAGGGTTTAGTTCTTTGAAAGGTCTTATTTCTACAGCAAATCTTACTCCTATAATTGGTCTTGAAGCTGGACAGAGCAATATAGATTATAAAATAATTGAAAGTGGTCTTGCAACATATGAAGATACTGCTGAGTTAAATCATATTGGTCTTAAATTAGGAACAGAAACAACGCATTATAGAATTTTCTTAAGTAGTAGAATTTTTGATTCAGATCAGTTTGATTATGCTCGTACATATGGTATGGAACTTCAGTATTTGTTCAATCTTTCTAATAGAGTAAATATGTTTATAGGTGTAAATGCTGGTACAATAGACATGGAGTTTGAGGACGATAGAAACACAAATACTATAACACTTGACAATACATACTATGGTGGAGATATTGGTTTTAACCTGCACTTAAGTGATGGAATAGACTTTGAACTTGGAGCTAGAATAATGAGTCTTAATTCAAGTGAGAGTGAAGACGTAGCAAGATATGATTTTGATAATATTATAACTAGTTACGCGAGTATTATTTTAAAATTTCCAAGTAATTAATATATACAATAATTTATAGGTCATACATCTTGAATTACACCATTTGAAAAAAAATCAAATGGTGTAAAACCAAAACTGCAAATTTAGCATATTATAATTTCATTATAGATATAATCCCTTCGTTTAAAAATCACTATAGTACAAGGAAAATGTTATGTTTATTAAAAAGGTAGTTAAAGTAGTCTTTGTATCTGTGCTCATCAGTTCTTCTGTTTTTGCATTAGATTGTAAAGCACGATATGGCTCAGGAGCCAATGAAATTATACTAGCAACGGGAAGTCCAGGGGAGTTAGGACTAGTAAAAGTTTTAGCAGAGTCTTTCTCAAAACAAAATGATGTTTCTATATGTTGGGTAAAAGCAGGCTCGGGGAAATCTCTTTCTTACCTTAAGAAAAAAGAGGTAGATATGATAATGGTACATGCTCCTAAAGCAGAAAAAAAAGCTGTAAAAGATGGTTGGGCAAGTGACCGCTCTTTAATTGGTTCAAATGAATTTTACATTACAGGTCCCAAGGCAGATCCTGCATCTGTTAAAGGTTCTTCTACTGTTGTAGAAGCTTATTCCCGTATAGCTGCGAAACAAGCACTTTTTTACACAAGAAATGATAACTCAGGAACTAATAAAAAAGAGTTAGCTATCTGGAAGAAAGCACATATTTCCCCAACAGGTAACTGGTATACTGCCAACAAAGATTTTATGCTTGCAACTTTAAAGAAAGCAGATGTAACGCGAGCTTACTTTATGACTGACAGTAGCACATGGGTTGCTGCAAAAAAAGACCTTAAAAACCTTAGTATATTATTTAGAGGTGATTTAATGTTGATAAATACATACAATGCTTTAAAGCAAAATGGAACCCAAACTATACAAAAACAAATATGTGAAAAGTTCATAAATTTCGTTGCAAAGGGAGAAGGTCAAGAGATTATTCGTAATTTTGGTAAAAAGTTATATGGTGAAGCTATTTATAACGATGCTGATTACGCAAGAAAATACGATCGTTAATTTATAGATTTTATTTGAGCTTAACTTAGGTTTTCTAAGTGATGGCTCGAAGTTTACTAAACGCTCTAACTTATTGGTAGCATAATCTTAAACTCAGCCCCTTTGTAACTTGTTTCATTATGTTCATAATTTACATTATATGCTTCTATAGTTCCTGCCATTCCATCTACTATTAGATTGTATGTCATATGAAGACCTAGTCCTGTCCCTTGTGATTTGTGTTTAGTTGTGAAGTATGGCTCAAATATTTTGTGTAAAATATTTTCTGGTATACCTCCTGCATTGTCTTTTATTTTTATAATGGCTTTATTGTTTTTTACAGATGTTGATATAAAAATAAGTTTGTTATCTACATTGTTTTGTATTAATGCATCTTTAGAATTATTAAATATATTCATAAAACATTGGATTAACTCATTTTTATATCCATTTGTATTTATATCGTTTTTCAATTCTAATATTACATGTATGTTATTGTTCTTTATTGAACTTGCAACTAAGTGGATAAAATTATTGATATTATCTTTTAAATCAAATGTCTTTTTTTCTCTATCACCCTTGATGAAATTTTTAAAGTCATCTATAGTGCTTGAGAGATAAGTAGTTTGAGTGTTTATGTTTTGGGCATGTTTTATAAGCTCATCCGTATTAAGCATATTTAGATTAACATCAAGTAAGATATTATTTGCATCCATAGATATGACAGCCAGAGGTTGTCGCCATTGATGAGCGATATTACCTATCATTTCACCCATAGATGCAAGTTTACTTTGTTGCATTAGTATATTGTCTTGCTTTCTTTTGTTGTCTTCATACTCAATGATTCTATTTGCGTAGTTCTTAATAGTTTTGTCAATTCTAAAAGATACAAAAATAGCAACAATTATAGCTATTAGGGATAATAACAATACCCAAGTTAATGTTTGATTTATAGTACTATCAGTCTGAATATTTATTGATTCTTCCATTTTAACTATTTGTTTTTCTAAATCTTCAAAATAAAAACCACTTGCAATTATCCAGTTCCAATCTTTTTGCAGATAGAAGTATGTCATTTTTAATGATGGAGATTCAGTAGATGGTTTTTTATACCAATACTCACTGTAGCCTTCACCTTTTTGCACAACTAAGTTTAGAAAATCTTTTCTAAATCTATTTCCTTTTACATCTTTGTCTTTATCAGAAACTTTATTTCCAACTAGTTCATGTCGATTTGAATTCAATAAAACTGTAGCAAAAGCATCTCCACCTTTTAAATCATGAACATCTAATATAACGAGATACTTATCCTTGTTATCATTCCCTTTACTATTGAACCTGTCGATTACATCTTTTTTTGTTTGTTCTTCAACTTCATCAAGATATTCCCCCGTTCCAATTACTAAATCAAGTGCTTCAAATTTTGTTATACAAGTAATTTTAGGAAATTCTTTATTCTCATTATCTGGCTTCTTAAAGTAAATTTCACTAAATCCAATTTTGTCTTTTTTTAAGGCCTTGGTATCAAGTTCCATAAGACTTTGGCCTCTAGCATCTTTATAGTTCGTCATATCACGACCAATAAATTTTTTTATTGGGTGACCGAAAAGAATTTTTGTTTTATTGTCATACATAAAGTAGTAAGCATTTTTATCATTAAATTTTATTTTTTCTAAGGCTTTTGCAATTTTCTTTTTTATTTGCTCTTTATTTAGTGTACTTTTGTAAGTATCATATATGAACTGAGTAATATCTATAGCAATAAGAACTTTTTCTTTTAGAGAAGTTTTTAGGGTATTTTCAATTTTTGTTATTTCAAACTTTATAGACTCATTTGCAAACTCTACATCTTTACGAACAATATTTTTTTGTTCTTTTGTATACTCTTGTGTTCTTTGTTTAATATGTTCTTGAACATGTGTCTTAAACATACTAATCGTTATATACGCATTGATAGATGCAATTGATATTATTGAAATAAGGACTAGAGAAAGAATTGGAAATAGAAATCTTTTCGGTTCATATTGAATATCATCCATGTATTTAGCCTAACAAATAATTTATAAAGTATTATAGCAAATCTAAAATACAAGAATAAGCTATTGCTTGTTCTTATTAAGTTGGGTAGTGATAAAATAAGTAAAATCACTTTAAGTAAAGAGTTTAGATAAATGTTTAAAAGTTTGTTAATATTTATATTCATACTATCTTGGTCATTTATGGCTGAGTCCTCAGCATGTATACTTTTTCTTCTGTACTTATTGGTTTTTACAACACTTTTAACTATCTCTATCTCAGAGATGAGTGTTGTTAAAAAGTACGTTGTAGCGAACACAATTTTTCATCAAAACACTTCTTTATTTAGCCTCGTAAAAAGTGTTTGGTTTACGCTGTTTATCTCTCTCTTATTCGCATTTTTTGCATCTGTACTTCTACTTCTAACAAGTGTATATTTTGATTCTAATATTTTTATTATCTTAGGTCTTGATGTTTTCGTAATATGGCTTATAAATGAAAATGTAAAAAAAAGACTCTCAAGTAAAGTAAAAGCTAGCTTCTTAGATGCTATATCTAGGAGATGGAGTATATGGATAAATACAGTACTTCTTCTTGTCGTTTTTATACTTTATCAATTCTTTACAACACCGACTGAAGAAGTTAAGATGTTTAGCTGTGAAATACTCAATTTTCTATCATATACTTTAAGGCATAAAGAACTTTTAGAGTGGAAGTTTATGAGTGCATCTAATGAACTTTTTATTTGGTTGTTTTATCTGAGCATATCCCAAGGTGTATTTGCTTGGGCTTATTCAAGACTACTTCTTAGTATGTCTATTCCAACTTCAATAATTTACAAAGAAAAAGACAGAAACTACTTTATTATAGGTTTTATAGCGACTATTCTTCTTCTTCTAGTTATTACAATGAGTATAAATAAGTTATATGAGAAGTACCATATGCAAAATGTACAAACTCAGATAAACAAAGCATACAAAGAAGTTGACAAGGTAATTAGCTCAAAATTAAACACAAGTGAACAACTGTTAATCAATGATATAGATGCAGTAATTAATGTAGAAATTGATAAAGTATTTGTAGACGTTTATGCTTCTATACCAAAACTTAGTAATTATTATTACTCTGTAAAAGGTGAGTATAGTAGGATAATTTTGAAGGGGTATAGTCTTTATTGTGGGTATAAAAATGATTATTTAGCTCCTTATTATAATCAATATCTGCCAAATGGATATAAACTTCAACAGTGTAACTCTAAGATGCTAGATGATGAGATTGAGTCAAAAATAAATTTATATCTTTTTGAGCAAAGTAATTTTTCACAAAAAATAGATAAAGCTTCAAATGTTATAGATAAAGATATAAAACAATCAATGGGAGACTTTCAAAAAGAACTCAGAGAGAGTTTAACTTCTTTAGAATTACAACATAAAATTAAGTTCGTAAAATTGGAATCAAATTTTGATAATATTTTTGACGCATCTTCAAGAGATGTTGCAAAAAAAGGTTTAAGTGCAACTGGGGCATTTCTTATAAGTGGTGCAATATCTAAGAGTATTATGTCAAAGATGCTTCTAAAATTTGGAGCCAAGGGCGCTGCAAAGGCTTCTACATTTATAGGAAGTTCTGTCGCTGGTATTAGCATCTGTGCTCCATCTGGTCCTTGGGCAATGTTATGTGGAGTAATTACCGGAACTGCAAGTTGGGTCGGCGTAGATGCTGCAATGACAGAAGTAGATCAGGCATTTAACGAAGATGATTTTGAGTTAAGTGTAAAGAAAATGATAGATGCTCAGAAAGATAGTTTAAAAGATTTAATGAAGGACTCATATAGAGTCTGGGTTCAAAATATATTTAAGCAGTTAAAAGTTGATACTAACAAACTTAAATCACCGTATGAATTGGTGAAGTAAGTTATTTTACTTAGTTGAT